>NZ_JAQMYQ010000064.1:0-25376 GCF_028369275.1 Mitsuaria sp. RG | reverse complement strand
ATTCGCGGCACAAGGCCGCTCCTACAGGGGGGTGGCATGGCCAGATCGTCATGCCTGCCGGGCCAAAGCCTGCTCGACGAAATCCAGCCGGTCCTGGCCGAAGAACATCTGCCCGTCGACGAAGAATGTCGGCGCCCCGAACACGCCACGTTCGACCGCCTCCTCGGTAGCTTTGCGCAAGGCGTCCTTGACCTCGGGTCGCACGGCCAGCTCCTGGAACATCTCGGCCTCGAAGCCTCCTGCGGCCAAGGTCTTACCCAATACCGCAGGGTCTGCCAGATTGCGCCCGTGCACGAACAGCCCTTCGAAAAGCACCTTCAACAGCGCTTCGAAACGTTCCTCGGCAAACAACTGGACGCCAGTCAGCCCGCGCATCAAGGTCAGGGTGTTGACCGGAAACCCTGGCGGCAGGGTCAGGGGCACGCCATAGCGGTCGGCGTAGCGCTTGAGGTCGATGCGCATATAGCGCCCCTTGGCCGGCACCATGACCGGCGAGGCGTTGCCGGTGGCCTGGAACACCCCGCCCAGCAGAATCGGCTTGTACACCAACCGCGCCCCGTGACGCGCGCACAGGGCGGGTAGCTGGGTCGAGGCCAGGTAAGTGGCCGGGCTGCCCAGGTCCAGGAAGAACTCGACGGTCTTGCTCATGATTCGTTCCTTGTATGAGGGTGGGACTTACCAGCGCTCCATCCACGGGCGCAGGTCAAGTTCGAAGGTCCAGGCATCCCGTGGCTGGGCATGCAGGAACCAGTAGCTGTCGGCGATGTGCGCCGGGTCCAGGATGCCGTCCTGGTCCTTGAGCGCATAGCGTTCGGGGAAGCTGTCGCGGATGAACGCGGTGTCGATGGCGCCGTCGACCACTACATGGGCGACATGGATGTTGCGCGGCCCAAGCTCGCGCGCCATGCTCTGGGCCAAGGCGCGCAGGCCGTGCTTGGCCCCGGCGAAGGCGGCGAAACCGGCCGCCCCGCGGGTACCGGCGGTGGCGCCGGTAAAGAGAATGGTGCCGCGCTCGCGGGTCACCATGCGCCGGGCGACCGCCTGGGCGGTGAGAAAGCCGGCGAAGCAGGCCATTTCCCAGATCTTGAAGTACTTGCGCGGGGTTTCCTCGAGGATGCTGCACGGAACATTGGCGCCGATATTGAAGACAAAGGCGTCGATCGGGCCGATATCCCGCTCGATGGTCTCGACCAGCTCGGCGACCTCTTCTTCCTTGCGCGCATCGGACCCGAAGCCATGGGCCTGGCCACCTGCGACGCGGATCTCATCGACCAGCGGCTGCAGTTTTTCCACCTGGCGCCGGGTCACGCAGGCGACATACCCCTCGCGGGCGAAACGCTTGGCGATCTCGCCCCCGGTGGCGTCGCCCGCGCCGATCACCAGCACGACCTTTTGTTGTTCTGCCATGGACCGCTCCATTGATGAATGATCGTTTAGTAAACGAACGCTATGCTACGATCAGCCTATCGTCAAGCCCGCGCCAAGAGGTTCCGCGCATGCGCTACAGCACCGACCACAAGCAACAGACCCGCGAAAAGCTGCTGGCCAGCAGCGGCGCCCTGGCCAAGCGCGGGGGTTTCGCCGCCACCGGCGTGGCCGGGCTGATGAAGGCCATCGGCCTGACCGGCGGCGCCTTCTACAACCATTTCCCGTCCAAGGACGACCTGTTCAGCGAGATCGTCCGCCGCGAACTGGCCAACAGCCCGTTGGCGCGTCTGGTCGAGCGTGGCACCGATCGGCCCCGGCTCAAGCGCCTGCTCGAGCAATACCTGAGCCTGGCCCACCTGCACAATGCCGAGGGCGGCTGCCCACTGCCGCCACTGGGGGTGGAGATCGCCCGCGCCGAGCGACCGGTGCGCGAACAGGCCGAACACTGGCTGGTGGAGCTGCACCAGGCGTGGAGCGAGACCCTCGACGACTCCGAGCTGGCCTGGGCCTTGCTCAGTCAGTGCGTCGGCGCACTGGTGGTGGGCCGTATGCTGGCCAGCGAGCCGGTGCAGGCGCAGGTGCTGGACGCCAGCCGCAAACTGGTCGGACGGGTCTTCGATGAGGCTCGCTAGTACGCTGCTGGGACTGCTGTTGACTCTGCCCGCCTTCGCCCAGGACAGCTGCCCGGTCGGGCAATACCAGGTATGCCTGGTGGTGTGTTTCTGCGCGCCCATCGACCCCAACCAGGGCGGCCAGGTGCTGCAGGATGTCGAGCGCATGGCCAGCGGCAGCCTGGTATTCGCCCTACGCCAGGCTCGCGATGAGGCCACCGCCAGCGGCAGCCAGCCGATCCCCCTGCATGTCCGTGCCCAGCTCGAGCCCTGGTACGATTTCGCCGTGCTCGACGCGGCGCGCTACCGGGTGGGCGATGAACAGCAGATCAGCGCCGCCAACGCATTGCTGCAGAACCCGGACGTCAACGCGGTGACCCTGATCGACACCATCATTTTCCGTCGCAGCGCCGATGCCGAGGACAACGTGGCGCTGTGGGCCCATGAGCTCAAGCATGTGCAGCAGTACCAGGAACTGGGGGTGGAGGAATTCGCCAGGCGCTATACCCGGGATTACCAGGCACTAGAGGGGCCGGCCTACGAGATCGAGGCGAAAGTGGCCAAGGCGTTGCGTGAGAAGGCATCCGGCGGGCCACGCTGACTGCCGAATTACACCATCCCCCTGTAGGAGCGGCCTTGTGCCGCGAAAGGGCTGCTAAGCAGCCCCGGCAATTGATGCGTCAACGCTGAAATCCTGGGGCTGCTGCGCAGCCCTTTCGCGGCGCAAGGCCGCTCCTACACGGGGTGATGCCGGCCTGAAACCATGCGTCCGGATCGATGACGGCACCCGACCTATCATTGCGCGTGATAATAACCTTCGCTCCGTTTGATTCGTGCGCCACGCGCAAGACACTCACACTCCGCCCACTACTAATACATTGGCGGAGTTCTCCATGGATCACTCACTCAAACCCTTGCGCTTCCCCCTCGCTGCCCTGGCAGTGGTGGTGCTCAGCGCTTGCGGTCGCACCCCCGACGCCGTGCAGGCTCCCGCCGCGCCCAAGGTCAGCGTAGCCAAGGTGATCGAACAGCCGATCAACGAATGGGACGAGTTCACCGGCCGCCTCGAAGCGCCGGAAACCGTCGAAGTACGTCCACGGGTGTCCGGCCAGATCGACCAGGTGGCCTTCACCGAAGGCGCCCAGGTCAAGAAAGGCGACCTGCTGTTCCAGATCGACCCACGCCCGTTCCAGGCAGAAGTGCGCCGCCTCGAAGCCCAGCTGCAACAGGCCAAGGCCACCGCCATCCGCAGCGCCAACGAAGCCCGCCGTGGCGAGCGCCTGCGCGACAGCAACGCGATTTCTGCGGAACTGGCCGAGTCGCGCAGCAGCGCCGCCGCCGAGGCCCGCGCCGGGGTCGACGCGATCCAGGCCCAGCTCGACCTGGCCCGCCTGAACCTGAGCTTCACCCGCGTTACCGCGCCGATCAGTGGCCGCGTCAGCCGCGCCCAGTTCACCGCCGGCAACATCGTCAGCGCCGACGTCACCCCGCTGACCAGCGTGGTCTCCACCGACAAGGTGTACGCCTACTTCGACGCCGACGAGCGCGTGTACCTCAAGTACAGCCAGCTCGCCCGCGACGGCCAGCGCGGCCAGAGCACCCCGGTGTACCTGGGCCTGACCAACGAGACCGGCAACCCGCACCTGGGCCAGATGAACTTCGTCGACAACCAGGTCAACCCGCGCACCGGCACCATCCGTGGCCGCGCCGTGTTCGACAACCGCGACGGCCAGTTCACCCCGGGCCTGTACGCGCGCCTGAAGCTGGTCGGCAGCGCCCAGTACGACGCCGTGCTGATCAACGACGAAGCGGTCGGCACCGACCTTGGCAAGAAGTTCGTGCTGGTCATGGACAAGGACAACAAGGCCGCCTACCGCGCCGTGGAACTGGGACCCAAGCTCGAAGGCCTGCGCATCGTCCGTAGCGGCCTGGCCAAGGACGACCGCATCGTGGTCAAGGGCCTGCAGCGCGTGCGCCCGGGCTCGCCGGTCACCCCTGAGGAAACGCCGATGGCCAGCGAGCAGACCCTCGCCGCCCTCGCCCAGCAGCGCCAGGCCCTGGAGGCCAGCAACCCGGCGCCGAAGGTTGCCGGCGCCAATGTCAAAGTCGCCAGCGCCCAAGCGCCGCGCGGTTAAGGGACAACACCGATGAACTTTTCGAAATTCTTCATTACCCGGCCGATTTTCGCCGCGGTGCTGTCGCTGGTGCTGCTGATCGCGGGCTCGATCTCGCTGTTCCAGCTGCCGATCAGCGAATACCCCGAAGTGGTGCCGCCCACCGTGGTGGTGCGCGCCAACTTCCCCGGCGCCAACCCCAAGGTGATCGGCGAGACCGTCGCAGCGCCCTTGGAGCAGGCCATCACCGGTGTCGAGAACATGCTGTACATGTCCTCGCAGTCCACCGCCGACGGCAAGCTGACCCTGACCATCACCTTCGCCCTGGGCACCGACCTGGACAACGCCCAGGTGCAGGTGCAGAACCGCGTGACCCGTACCCAGCCCAAGCTGCCGGAAGAGGTGACGCGCATCGGCATCACCGTCGACAAGGCCTCGCCCGACCTGACCATGGTCGTGCACCTGACCTCGCCGGACAACCGCTACGACATGCTCTACCTGTCCAACTACGCCATCCTCAACATCAAGGATGAGCTGGCGCGCCTCGGTGGCGTCGGTGACGTGCAGCTGTTCGGCATGGGCGACTACTCGCTGCGGGTGTGGCTCGACCCGAACAAGACCGCTTCGCGCAACCTGACCGCCAGCGACGTGGTGGCCGCCATTCGCGAGCAGAACCGCCAGGTCGCCGCCGGCCAGCTGGGCGCCCCGCCCGCCCCGGGTTCGACCAGCTTCCAGCTGTCGATCAACACCCAGGGCCGCCTGGTCAACGAGGAAGAGTTCGAGAACATCATCATCCGTGCCGGTGCCAACGGCGAGATCACCCGCCTGAAGGACATCGCCCGGGTCGAGCTCGGCTCCAGCCAGTACGCCCTGCGCTCGCTGCTGAACAACCAGCCGGCGGTGGCCATCCCGATCTTCCAGCGCCCAGGCTCCAACGCCATCGAGATCTCCGACGAAGTGCGGGCGAAGATGGCCGAACTGAAGAAAGAGTTCCCGGAAGGCATGGACTACAGCATCGTCTATGACCCGACCGTGTTCGTTCGTGGCTCCATCGAAGCCGTGGTACACACCCTGTTCGAAGCCCTGATCCTGGTCGTGCTGGTGGTGATCCTGTTCCTGCAGACCTGGCGCGCCTCGATCATCCCGCTGATGGCCGTGCCCGTCTCGCTGATCGGCACCTTCGCGGTGATGCACCTGTTCGGCTTCTCGCTCAACGCGCTGTCGTTGTTCGGCCTGGTACTGGCCATCGGTATCGTGGTGGACGACGCCATCGTCGTGGTGGAGAACGTCGAGCGTAACATCGGCCTTGGCCTGAAACCGCTGGAAGCCACGCAGAAGGCCATGAGCGAAGTGACCGGCCCGATCATCGCCACCGCCCTGGTGCTGTGCGCCGTGTTCGTGCCCGCCGCGTTCATCTCCGGCCTCACCGGGCAGTTCTACAAGCAGTTCGCCCTGACCATCGCCATCTCCACCGTGATCTCGGCATTCAACTCGCTGACCCTGTCGCCGGCCCTGGCCGCCGTGCTGCTGAAGGACCACCACGCGCCCAAGGACCGTTTCTCGCGGTTCCTGGAAAAACTGCTGGGCAGCTGGCTGTTCGCCCCGTTCAATCGCTTCTTCGACCGCGCCAGCCATGGCTATGTCGGCGGCGTGCGCCGGGTCATCCGCTCCAGCGGCATTGCCCTGTTCGTCTATGCCGGTTTGATGGGCCTGACCTACCTGGGCTTCTCGTCCACCCCGACCGGCTTCGTCCCGGCCCAGGACAAGCAGTATCTGGTGGCCTTCGCCCAGCTGCCTGACGCCGCCAGCCTCGACCGCACCGAGGCGGTGATCAAGAAGATGAGCGAGATCGCCCTCAAGCAACCGGGCGTGGCTGATTCGGTGGCCTTCCCGGGCCTGTCGATCAACGGCTTCACCAACAGCCCGAACAGCGGCATCGTGTTCACCCCGCTCAAGCCGTTCGACGAGCGCAAGGACCCGAGCCAGTCGGCGGCGGCCATCGCGGCGGCCCTGAACGCCCAGTTCGCCGATATCCAGGACGCCTACATCGCGATCTTCCCGCCTCCGCCGGTCCAAGGCCTGGGCACCATCGGCGGCTTCCGCCTGCAGATCGAGGACCGCGGCAACCTGGGCTACGAAGCGCTGTACAAAGAGACCCAGAACATCATCGCCAAGAGCCACAACGTGCCGGAACTGGCGGGCCTGTTCACCAGCTACCAGGTCAACGTGCCGCAGGTCGATGCCGCCATCGACCGGGAAAAGGCCAAGACCCACGGCGTGGCAATCAATGACATCTTCGACACCCTGCAGGTCTACCTGGGCTCGCTGTACACCAACGACTTCAACCGCTTTGGCCGCACTTACCAGGTCAACGTCCAGGCCGAGCAGCAGTTCCGCCTCGACGCCGAGCAGATCGGCCAGCTGAAGGTGCGCAACAACCTGGGCGAGATGATCCCGCTGGCGACCTTCCTCAAGGTCAGCGACACCTCCGGGCCTGACCGGGTCATGCACTACAACGGCTTCATCACCGCCGAGATCAACGGTGCCGCGGCCCCAGGCTACAGCTCCGGCCAGGCCGAGGCGGCGATCGAGAAACTGCTCAAGGAGGAACTGCCCAACGGCATGACCTTCGAATGGACCGACCTGACCTACCAGCAGATCCTCTCAGGCAACACCGCGCTGTTCGTGTTCCCGCTCTGCGTGCTGCTGGCCTTCCTGGTGCTGGCCGCCCAGTACGAGAGCTGGAGCCTGCCGCTGGCGGTGATCCTGATCGTGCCGATGACCCTGCTGTCGGCCATCACCGGGGTGATCGTCTCCGGTGGCGACAACAACATCTTCACCCAGATCGGCTTGATCGTACTGGTGGGCCTGGCGTGCAAGAACGCGATCCTGATTGTCGAATTCGCCAAGGATGAACAGGCCAAGGGCCTCGACCCGCTGGCTGCGGTACTGGAAGCCTGCCGCCTGCGTCTGCGGCCGATCCTGATGACCTCGATCGCCTTCATCATGGGCGTGGTGCCGCTGGTGTTCAGCTCCGGCGCCGGTTCCGAGATGCGTCACGCCATGGGTGTGGCGGTGTTCTCGGGGATGATCGGGGTGACCGTGTTCGGCCTGTTCCTGACCCCGGTGTTCTTCTTCCTGATCCGCCGTTTCGTCGAGCGTCGCCAGGCCCGCAAGGCCGGGCACGCAGTGGCCCTGGAGAACCACGCATGAAGTTGCTCAAACCCCTGACCCCGAGCCTGCTGGCACTGGCCCTGGCGGCCTGCGCGGTGGGCCCGGACTACAAGACCCCGGCCACGGAACCGGCGCAGCTCGACAGCAGCCTGCAAGCCAAGGCCTTCGACCGCAACCGCTTCGAGAGCGTATGGTGGAAGCAGTTCGACGACCCGGTGCTCAACCAGTTGGTACAGGCGTCGCTGGACGGCAACCGCGACCTGCGCGTGGCCTTCGCCCGCCTGAAAGCGGCGCGGTCGATTCGCGAGGACGTGTCCAACGACCAGATCCCCGTGGTCACCAGCCGCGCCAGTAGCGACCTGGGCAAGGGCCAGGTACCCGGCCAGACCGAGCGCCGGGTCAACAGCGAGCGCTATGACCTGGGCCTGGACATGGCCTGGGAGCTAGACCTGTTCGGCCGCATCCAGCGCCAGATCGAAGCCAGCGAAGCCCAGGAAGCCGCCGCCGAGGCCGACCTGCAGCAGCTGCAGGTCAGCCTGATCGCCGAACTGGTCGACGCTTATGGCCAGTTGCGCGGCGCCCAGTTGCGCGAGCAGATCGCCGTGGCCAACCTCAAGACCCAGCAGCAGTCGCGGGACATCACCGTGACCCTGCGCGATACCGGGGTCGGCAACGAGCTCGACGTGGTCCGCGCCGACGCCCGCCTGGCGGGTGTTGAAGCCACCGTGCCACAGCTGCAGGCCGAACAGGTACGGGCGAAGAACCGCATCGCCACCCTGCTCGGCCAGCGCCCGGACGCCCTGAGCGTGGACCTGGCGCCCAAGGCCCTGCCCGCCATAGCCAAGGCCTTGCCGGTGGGCGACCCCGGCGAGCTGCTGCGCCGCCGCCCGGACATCCGCAGCGCCGAGCGCCAGCTGGCGGCGGCCACGGCCAACGTCGGCGTGGCCACCGCCGACCTGTTCCCACGGGTCAGCTTGAGCGGCTTCCTCGGCTTCACCGCCGCGCGCGGCTCGCAGATCGGCTCCTCGGCTGCCAATGCCTGGGCGCTGGGCCCGAGCATCACCTGGGCAGCCTTCGACCTGGGCAGCGTGCGCGCCCGCCTGCGCGGCGCCAAGGCCGATGCCGAGGGTGCCCTGGCCAACTACGAACAGCAGGTGCTGCTGGCCCTGGAGGAATCCTCCAATGCCTTCAGCGACTACGGCAAGCGCCAACAGCGCCTGCTGGCGCTGATGCGCCAGAGCGACGCCAGCCGCAAGGCGGCGGAACTGGCCTCGGTGCGCTACCGCGAAGGTACGGTGGACTACCTGGTGCTGCTCGACGCCGAGCGCGAACGCCTGAGCGCCGAAGACGCCCAGGCCCAGGGCGAGGTCGAGCTGTACAGCGGCATCGTCGCGATCTACAAGGCGCTGGGCGGCGGCTGGCAACCCGACGTGGTGGCCAGCTCGCGCTGATCGCCCCCTGATGTGAAGACTCCTTTGGTTGGTTCCTCCCCCAACCGTTTGCCCCGAAGGCCTTGGTCTTCGGGGCTTTTTTATGCTGCTCCAAAGGCCCTGCACGCCCCTCTGTAGGAGCGGCCTTGTGCCGCGAAAGGGCTGCGTAGCAGCCCCGGCGATTGATGTGTCAACGCTGAACCCCTGGGGCCGCTACGCAGCCTTTTCGCGGCACAAGGCCGCTCCTACAGGGGAAACGGTCAACGTGCGTGCCACATCTGGACAGCCCGTCAAAAAGCAACCTCCCTGGCCCGCGCAATCGCCGCCTGTATCGCCCCCCGCGCCTGCGGGCTGTTCTTCCAGCAACTGCTGCCCACCAGCCCGGCCGCCTCGCTGACGATCTGCAGGGCATCGGCCCCGGCCAGTCGTGCCAGCGAGTCATAACCCAACTGCTCGAGCCGCTGCACCACGGTCGGCCCCACGCCCTTGACCGCCAGCAATACCGCCCGCTCATCCGCGCTGAACGCCATCTTCACCTCCCTGTGCCGCCATGGCTTTGCAAGTCCCGCGAATAATGGCATATATCGTGATCTGCCCGCCCACCTTCCCCAGGAGACTTCCCATGCTCGGCGTGACCGACTACGGCGCTTTCGTGATCGCGTTCCTCATCCTCCTGGCGATCCCCGGCCCCGGCAACTTCGCCCTGATCACCGCCACCGGCAAGGGCGGCATCAAGGGCGGCCTGGCCGCCACCTTCGGGGTGATCCTCGGCGACCAGGTGCTGATGTGGCTGGCGGTGGCCGGCGTCGCCACCCTGCTGGCCACCTACCCGGCCGCCTTCCATGTGGTGCAGTGGGCCGGCGCCGCCTACCTGGCCTGGCTCGGCCTGCGCATGGTGCTGAGCAAGCCCGGCGGTGCGCCGCGCGACAGCGGCATGGCCAGCGGCCGCTACCTGCGCCAGACCATGATGATCACCCTGCTCAACCCCAAGGCGATCATGTTCTACATGGCGTTCTTCCCGCTGTTCATCGACCCGGTGCGCCACCAGGGCGTGGTGACCTTCGCCTTCATGGCGCTGACCGTGGCCGGCCTGACCCTGCTCTACGGCCTGGTGGCGGTGCTGCTCACCCACCGCCTGGCCGAGCGCATGCGCGCCAGCCCGCGCATCGCCAACCTGCTCGAACGCCTGGCCGGCGCCTGCCTGGTGGGCTTTGGTATCAAGCTGGCGGCGATGCGCTGAGGCTCAGGCGTCGCGCAACAGGTCGTGGGCGTCGAGCAGGCGGAAGGCCACCTGCGGATTGCGCTCCAGCCCACGACGGATGGCGGCGGGAATCGACTGGCGGGTTTTGCGGCACAGCCCTGTCTGCGCCGCAAGCTCGATGACGATGCCGCGCATGGTGCGCACTTCGTTGAAGCCCGGGGCGATATACACGCGGATGCCCAGTTGTTCGTAGAGGCGCGCTTGCAGGCGCTGCAGGTCCTCCAGATCCTTGAGGTTTTCCAGGCGTTCGACCAGGCGCTTCTCCTCCTCGCGGGTGAGCAGCAGGATGCGTCGCTCGGGGCCGTCGGCCAGGCGTTCGCGGCCGCAGTCGCAGGCGCCCGGTGGACAAGGATGGCGTTGGGGAGGCGGGTTGGTCATGGGGCAAGGATAGTCGTTACTCGACGACTGCAGGAAGAGGCCGCAACCTGTCCTGACTATCCTCCCGCCAACAGACTCCGGTCGAACATGAACGCGCCGCTCCCCTGCGGGGTATGCCGGTACAGTTGCTGTGGCCGCCCCAGCCGGGGCTGGTTCTTCTCTCCGGTGTCCTGCACCCAACCTTCGCTCTTCATGCGCTCCAGACGTTTGCGCATTGAGGTGTTGTTGACCGGCTGTCCCAGGCACGCCTGCGCGGCGGCCAGGGCGTCCAGCACGGTGAACCGCTCGGGTGCCAGGTACAGCGGCAGGTTGGTGTACACGGCCTTGGCCGCCAGCCGTTCGTAGGCGCGCTCGACCAGCAGACGATGATCGAACGGCAACGGCGGCTCATTATCCAGGACGGCTTGCAGATCGAAGAAGGCAATCTGCGGATCCTCGACCACGACCGCAGGGTCAAGCAACGCCAGGTAGTAAGTGCTCAATGTCCAGCCCCGCGGGTCGCGGGAAGCATTGCCCTCGGTGCCAACCTGCTCCAGGTGGCGCGGGCGCACCTTGGCCTTTTCCGAGAGAGCCCGGCAGGCGGCGACATCCAGATTGTTGTCCGCAGTACTGCCATTGACGATGACGCCCGGCAAGGCCCACTGGCCCTTGTAGGGCTCGCGCTCGCGCGGGGACAGCAACACCTCCAGGCGCTGGCTGTGTGGCGACAGGCGCAGGGTGACGATATCGACACTGGCCAGGACTTCAGCTGTGCTCACGGAACGGTTCCTTAATCAACGTCCGCCTATATTCCACCAGGGCGATTAAATAGAGCAAGTCTGAACCCCTGGATAAAATAATCTTGACACACTTAATTCACCAGGTGAAATATTTAGCCATTCCAGCCGAGGAGCTTCCTCCGATGAAAATCGCCAGTTTCGATGTCGACGCGCAGAACGGCTTCACCGCCAACGCCCCCCATGAGCTGCCGGTGCCCGGCGGCCACCTGATCGCCCCCGCGCTCAACGCCATGGCCCAACGCGCCTCGCTGCGCCTGGGCAGCAAGGACGCCCACCCGGCCAACGCCGCCTGGGTGGTCGCCGAGCCGGGCCAGATGCTGCAACCACTGACCTTGGCCAATGCCGACCTGACCTGGGTCCGCCACTGCGTCCCCGGCACCCCGGGGTTCGAGCTGCTGCCCGGCCTGCCCGCCCCCATCGACTACGACTACTTCGTCTGGAAAGGCGTAGAACCCGACCTGCACCCCTACGGCGCCTGCTACCACGACCTGGCCGAGCGCCGCTCCACCGGCGTCATCGAGTTCCTCAAGGTGCAACAGGCGCAGGCGATCATTGTCGGCGGGCTGGCACTGGACTACTGCGTGCGCACCACCGCCTTGCAACTGCGCCGCGCCGGCTTCGAGGTACTGCTGTACCTGCCGGCCTGCCGTGCCCTGAGCGCGGAAGGCGCACAGGCGGCCTGCGCCGAAATGACCCGTGCCGGCATCCACCTGTGCGCCGACGAACAGGCCCTCGACATCCAACTCGTTCAACTCAAAGAGGCCCGCCCATGAGCGACAGCGTCTTCGGCCCACGGATCATCCAGAACCTGTTGGACACCGACTTCTACAAGATCACCATGATGCAGGCGGTGTTGCACAACTACCCCAACGCCGAGGTGGAATGGGAATTTCGCTGCCGCAACGACGAGGACCTGGCGCCCTACCTCGCCGAGATCCGCTATCAGGTCGAGCAGTTGGCCGATGTCTCGATCACCCATGACCAGCTGGCCTATCTGGAGAAGATCCCGTTCATCAAGCCGGACTTCATCCGCTTCCTCAGCCTGTTCCGCTTCAACCTGCGCTATGTGCAGGTCGGCCTGGACGATGCCGGGCAACTGGCGATCCGCGTACGCGGCCCGTGGTTGCATGTGATCCTGTTCGAGATTCCGTTGCTGGCGATCATCAGCGAGGTACGCAACCGCTACCGCTATCGCGAAGTGCTGATCGAACAGGTCGGTGAGCGCCTGTACCAGAAACTCGACTGGCTCAGGGCAGAAGCCAGCGACGACGAGCTGGCCGGTCTGCAACTGGCCGATTTCGGTACCCGCCGGCGATTCTCCTACCGGGTGCAGGAAGAAGTGGTGCATATCCTCAAGCGTGATTTTCCCGGGCGTTTCGTCGGTACCAGCAACGTGCACCTGGCCCGCGAATACCAGGTCAAACCCCTAGGCACCATGGCCCATGAGTGGTTCATGGCCCACCAGCAGCTCGGTCCGCGCCTGGTCGACAGCCAGGTCGCCGCGCTGGAATGCTGGGTACGTGAATACCGTGGACAATTGGGCATCGCCCTGACCGACTGCATCGGCATGGATGCGTTCATGCACGACTTCGACCTGTACTTCGCCAAGCTGTTCGACGGCCTGCGCCATGACTCGGGCGAACCGCTGGCCTGGGCCGAGAAGGCCATCGCCCACTATGACCGGCTGGGGATCGACCCGAAGAGCAAGACGCTGATCTTTTCCGATGGACTGGATTTCCAGAAGATGCTTGAGCTGTACCGTGCGTTGAATGACAGGATCCATGTCAGCTTCGGCATTGGTACCAACCTCACCTGCGATATCCCCGGGGTAAAGCCGATGAACATGGTGATCAAGATGACCGCCTGCAACGGCGCGCCGGTGGCGAAGATCTCCGACAGCCCGGGCAAGACCCAGTGCCGGGACGAGAATTTCGTGGCGTACCTGCGGCATGTGTTCAAGGTGAGGTGACCTTCGTGGCAGCGGGCTTGACCCGCGATGCCTTACCGGCCCTGATCGCGGGGCAAGCCCTCTCCCACAAAGGCCACTCCCACGATTGCCAGCCAGGCTTTTTCACCCGCCCCCTCGTTGCCACGCACATTTGCTTGTATGGTGTTGTCCAAGAAGGATGTTTTACCCGCACAGGAAAGACCAGATGCCCCAACGCAATGTCATCAACGCCTCCGTCAGCCCCAAGGGCAGCCTGGAGACGCTGTCGCAACGTGAAGTCCAGCAACTGAGCGAAGTCGGTACCGGCAGCCTCTACACCCTGTTCCGCCAGTGCGCCCTGGCCATCCTCAACACCGGCGCCCATGTCGACAACGCCAAGACCATCCTCGAGGCCTACAAGGACTTCGAGGTACGCATCCACCAGCAGGACCGCGGCGTGCGCCTTGAGCTGCTCAACGCCCCGGCCGACGCCTTCGTCGACGGCGAAATGATCGCCAGCACCCGCGAGATGCTGTTCAGCGCCCTGCGCGACATCGTCTACACCGAGAGCGAGCTGGCCAGCCAGCGCATCGACCTGGAAAGCTCGCAAGGCCTCACCGACTACGTCTTCCACCTGCTGCGCAACGCCCGCACCCTGCGCCCGGGCGTCGAGCCGAAGTTGGTGGTGTGCTGGGGCGGGCACTCGATCAGCAGCGAGGAATACCAGTACACCAAGAAGGTCGGCCACGAGCTGGGCCTGCGCAAGCTGGATGTCTGCACCGGCTGCGGCCCGGGCGTGATGAAGGGGCCGATGAAGGGCGCCACCATTGCCCATGCCAAGCAGCGCATGCACGGCAGTCGCTACCTGGGCCTGACCGAGCCGGGCATCATCGCCGCCGAGGCGCCCAACCCGATCGTCAACGAACTGGTGATCCTGCCGGACATCGAGAAGCGCCTGGAGGCCTTCGTCCGCGTCGGCCACGGCATCATCATCTTCCCCGGCGGCGCCGGCACCGCCGAGGAGTTCCTGTACCTGCTCGGCATTCTCATGCACCCGGACAACCAGGACTTGCCGTTCCCGGTCGTGCTCACCGGGCCGCGCAGCGCCGAAGCCTTCCTGCAGCAGTTGCACGCCTTCGTCGGCGCAACCCTCGGCGAGGCCGCCCAGCGTCACTACCAGATCATCATCGACGATCCGGCCGAAGTGGCCCGGCAGATGGTCGAGGGGCTCAAGGTGGTCAAGCAGTTCCGCCGTGAACGTAACGACGCGTTCCACTTCAACTGGCTGCTGAAGATCGACGAGGGCTTCCAGCACCCGTTCGACCCGACCCACGAGAACATGGCCAACCTGGCCCTGCGCCGCGAACTGCCGCCCCACGAATTGGCGGCCAACCTGCGCCGGGCGTTCTCCGGGATCGTCGCCGGCAACGTCAAGGACAAGGGCATCCGCCTGATCGAGGAGCACGGGCCGTACCAGATCCGCGGCGACGCGGCGATCCTCGACCCGCTCGGGCGCCTGCTGCAGGCGTTCGTCGACCAGCACCGCATGAAGCTGCCCGGTGGGGCGGCGTATGTGCCGTGCTATGAGGTGGTGGCCTGAGGTAGCCGCTGCAATGGAGCAAAAAGTAATGCTGTGATTTAGCTGGGGCAGCGTGGGAGCGGGCTTGCCCCGCGATCACCGACAAAGTCGGTGCCATCGATCGCATCGCGGGGCAAGCCCGCTCCCACGCTGCTAGAGATACGGCCAGCAACATCCTGCAGACATTTCCTGCACCAGGTAGTGAACCTGCCTACAAAAAAACGGTCTTTCGCTGACGGTCAATCCACCCGACCGGATCGCCGGCCCAGTCATCGGGCCTTCATTCGTCCTGTTTCAGCGAAGACCAGCATGCCAGACATCCAGCCCGCTTCCCCTGCCCTCACCGCCCTGCGCGGCGGCCTGATCGCCGCCCTGATCGCCCTTGCCGTTCCGGCCCACGCCGAAGAGCCGGCCAGCGATGCGCGCTGGGTCAGCGACAGCCTGAGCACCTACGTGCGCAGCGGTCCCACCGATGGCCACCGCATAGTCGGCACGCTCAAGTCCGGGCAGAAGGTCAGCCTGGTGACCAGCCAGGGCAACTACAGCCAGGTGCGCGGACAGAGCGGCGACCTGGTGTGGATCCTCAGCAACGACCTGCAGGCCGTGCCCGGCCAGAACGAGCGCCTGCCGCAGCTCGACGCCCAGGTGGCCGAGTTGTCCGGCCAGTTGAAGAACATCGACGAGAGCTGGAAGAACCGCGTGCAGGGCATGCAGGAGACCCTCGACTCGCGCAAGGCGCTGATCGACGAGCTGGAAAGCCGCAACAAGGCGCTCAACGAGCAACTGGCGCAGAGCCAGTCGACCCTGCGCGACACCCAGGCGCGCCTGGGTGACGAGAACAAGCAGGTGATGATGCGCTACATGGTCTACGGCGGCAGCATCGCCGGGGCCGGGCTGCTGGCGGGGTTGATCCTGCCGGCGCTGACCCGCGGCCGTAAACGCAACGACCGCTGGTTCTGAGTGGCGGGGCCAGGGGCAAGGTCGTGCAGACCCGTTGCCCCCGGCCACTGCTCAGGGCTCCTGGATACCCGTGGTATCGCCGATCAACGACTCGGCCTTCAGTGCCGGCGGCGCCTGCTTGCGCAGTTGCGCCACCTGCCCCGCCTTCACCGCCGGTGCCTGGTTGCCCCAGCTGGCGCGAATGAAGTTGACCACATCGGCCACCTGCTGGTCCGACAGGCGCCAGCCGAAGCCCGGCATGCTGAAGGTCGAGGGCGCCGTCGCCGTGGCCGGCAGGGTCGCGCCCTCCAGCACGATGTGGATCAACGAGGTGGCATCCTCGCCCTGCACCACCGGGTTGCCGGCCAGCGCCGGGAACACCCGGGCGTAGCCCTTGCCGTCGGTGCGGTGGCAGGCACCGCAGTTGTCGACGTAGAGCGCCGCGCCGGTCTTGCCGTCATTGCCCTGCCACAGCGCCTGGGCGACGGCAGGATCCTCGCGGAACGGCTTGTCGTCCGGGTTCACCGGCGGCAGGGTCTTGAGGTACCGGGCGATGGCGGTCAGGTCGGCGTCGCTCATGTACTGCATGCTGTGCTCGACCACGTCGCTCATGCCGCCGAACACCGCGGTACGCTCGTTGCGCCCGGTCTTGAGGAAGGCAACGATCTGCGCCTCGTCCCAACTGCCCAGGCCATCCTTGTGATCACCGCGCAGGTTCTTGGCAATCCAGCCCTCCAGGGGCGCGCTGCCGGACAGGAACGCCGCGCCGTCGCCGGCATCCAGGGCTTTTTCCTGCATGGTCAGCGCCCGCGGCGTGTGGCACGCGCCACAGTGCCCCAACCCTTCGACCAGGTAGGCGCCGCGCGCCACCAGCGGATCGCGCCCGGCGGCTTCGAACGGCTTGACCGGCGGCGCGAACAACCCGCGCCAGAACGCCAGCGGCCAGCGCATGCTCAGCGGCCAGGGAATGTCGCTGTCCTTGTTCTGCTGCTCCACCGGCTGCACGCCGTGCATGAAGTAGGCGTAGAGCGCCTGCATGTCCTGGTCGCTGACCCGGGCATAGGACGGGTACGGCATGGCCGGATACAGCGTGCTGCCATCCTTGCCGATACCCTGGCGCACGGCACGCTCGAAGTCCTCGTAGCTGTACTGGCCGATGCCGCTCGCATGGGGCGTGATATTGGTCGAGTACAGGGTGCCGATGGGCGTTTCCATGGGCAGCCCGCCGGCGAACGGCTTGCCGCCCTTGGCGGTGTGGCAGGCCACGCAGTCGCCGGCGCGGGCCAGGTATTCGCCTTGCCTGACCTGCGCCGGGTCCACCGCGTCGGCGGCCTGCAGCAAGGTGCTGGCGCCCAGGCCCAGCATGGCGATGAGCAATGTCTTCATGTTGGCCTTCCTCATGCCTGCACCAGTGGACCGGGGTTCTTCAGGTAGCGCTCGCGGATCGCCCGCGCCGACCAGTAGGTCAGTGCCGCCACCAGGCCGGTGGGGTTGTAGCCCAGGCCCTGGGGGAAGGCCGAGGCGCCGGGCACGAACACGTTGTGCACGTCCCAGCACTGCAGGTAGCGATTGAGCGCGCTGGTTTTCGGATCGGTGCCCATGATCGCGCCACCGTTGAGGTGGGTGGTCTGATAGGTGGAGGCATCGAAGTGCTGGCCGAAGGCTTTCTTGCCCGCGCTGATCGCCTTGGGCCCCATGGCCTCGGCGATCTTGCCCATGCGCTCGACCATGAAACGGTTCATCTTCACGTCGTTGTCCTTCCAGTCGAAGGTCATGCGCAGCAGGGGCAAACCGTAGGCATCCTTGTACACCGGGTCCAGGTCGAGGTAGTTGTCGCGGTAGGACTGGTGCGCGCCATGGGCGTCCATCGACAGCATGTGCCGGTAGCTGTCGGCCACCGCGGCCTTCCAGCCACTGCCCCACTTCGGCGTGCCCGGCGGCACCTTGATGCCGGAGATCGGCTTGGCGCCGGCCTGGTTGACCCAGAACGGCGAACCGCCGACGAAGCCGTGGGGGCCATGGTCGAAGTTGTCGGCGTTGAAGTCGTCCACCGCCACGCCGTTGCCGCCGGCGCCGATGAAGGGGTTGGTGTGGTGGCTGTCGCGGTCGAAGAACGCGGTCACGGTGGAGATGTTCTGGTAGGCGAAGTTGCGTCCGACCACCCCTTCGTTGCTCACCGGGTCGTAGGGTTTGCCGATGCCCGAGAGCAGCATCAGGCGCACGTTGTTGTACTGGAACGCGCCGAGGATCACCAGGTCGGCCGGTTGCTCCACCTCTCGCCCCTGGCTGTCGACGTAGGTCACGCCGGTGGCCAGGCGCTTGTCGGCGGTCAGGTTGACCCGCAGCACATGGGCGTTGTTGCGCAGCTCGAAGTTCGGCACCTGGCGCAGGGCCGGGAGGATGTTCACGTTGGGCGAGGCCTTGGAGTACATGTAGCAGGCATAGCCGCTGCAATAGCCGCAGAAGTTGCACGGCCCCATCTGCGCGCCGTAGGGGTTGGTGTAGGGCCCTGAGGTGTTGGCCGACGGCAGGTTGTAGGGGTGGTAGCCGACCTCGCGGGCGGCCTTCTCGAACAGCTGCGCCGACACGGTGTTCTTCTGCGCCGCCAGCGGGAAGTCGCTGGAGCGGTCGGCGGCGAACGGGTTGCCACCCTTGTCGCGGCCTACCACCTGGCCCTTGATCGACCAGGCCGTGCCGGAGGTGCCGAACACCTTCTCGGCGAAATCGAAGTACGGCTCCAGCTCTTCATAGCTGACGCCGAAGTCCTGGATGGTCATGCCCTCGGGAATGAAACGCTTGCCGTAGCGCTCCTCGTAGTGGCTGCGCAGGCGCAGCTCCACCGGGTCGACGCGAAAATGCACGCCGGACCAGTGCAGCCCCGCTCCGCCCGTGCCGGTGCCGGGCAGGAAGGCGCCGAACTGGCGGTACGGCACGGCCACGTCGTTGACGCTGTGGCGCAGGGTCACGGTCTCGCGGGAGATGTCCATGAACAGCTTCTTGCGCGAGTTGTAGGTCAGCTCGTCCATGGTCTGCGGGTAGACGCCGTCCGGGTAGGTGTCGCGGGCAGGGCCGCGCTCCAGGGCCAGCACCTGCAGGCCGGCCTCGGTCAGTTCCTTGGCCATGATCGCCCCGGCCCAGCCGAACCCGACGATGACCACATCGACTTTCTTCATCACTTGGCTCATGGCTCAACCTCGCTCGCCGCTGATGGACACTGACGGGAAGGGATAGCGCTCGTCGCGCTCCACCCAGTCCATGAAATCGGCGCGGGCGCCGGGGAAGCCGACCAGCTTCCAGCCGGCCAGGCCCTGGTTGCCGCCGTGCAGGGGGTCGCTGAAAAAGCCCTCACGGGTGTTCAGCCAGAGCATGCCGAGGAAGGTGGCCGCCGGCACCGTGGCAAAGACCGGCTTGCCGCCGTCCAGGGCCTCGAGCACCTGCTGCTGTTGTTCAAGGCCGAGCTGGGCGAACGCCTTGCCGAACTGCGCCTGGCACCAGGCGTCGGTTTCGGCGATGCCCAGCCGGTAGATCTCCTGAGGGCTGAGCTTGAGCTGGTAACCCAGCTCGGTGGGCGCGTCGGGGCGGAATGGCCCCTGCATGTACCACAGCCCACCGCTGCCGTAGCGGGTGTTGAGCTGACGGTCGATGAACTCGGGCACGCCGGCATCGGCCGCACCGGGGCCGAGGGCGTCGGTGGGGATCAGCACGGCCACGGCGGCGCTGACGAAGGCCCACTCCTCGCGGGTGAAGAAGCTCGGCTGGTAGGCCCGTGCCGGGGCCGCTCGGGCCGGTTCGGCAGGTGCCGGGGTGACGCTGTCGGCGAGCACTGCGCTGCCCAGTCCCGTGCCGGCGAGGGTCGCCACCGGGATCAGGGTCAGGGATTGGCGCAGGAACGCCCGGCGCGCCGGTTGCACGGAGGCGGGTTGGTCCTTGGACATGAGGATGTCTCTCTGTTGATCAGGTCATACGGAAATCGTCGCCCTTTTCACCGCTGAAGATCCCGGAGCCACAGGCCGAGACAGCGCTGTCTCGGCGGAGCGGCCTTGTTTTGCCAAAGGGTCGCGGCGCGACCCCGGGATATCGAATCGGGCAAGGGCTGTTGTTATGGCAAGCACAGTGCTCGCCCCGCTCATGGGTTTCGCCGCGACCAGGCAAGCGGGTTGACCAGGTTCTGCGGCCGCTCGCCGGCCAAGGCGGCCAGCAGGTTTTCAACGGCGCAACGGGCCATGGCCTCGCGGGTCTCCTCGGTGGCCGAGCCGATGTGCGGCGTCACCACCAGGTTGTCCAGTTGCAGCAACGGCGAATCGGCCGGCAACGGCTCGCGCACGAACACGTCCAGGCCGGCGCCGCGAATGCGCCGCTCGGCCAGGGCCTGGAACAATGCAGCCTCGTCCAGCACCCGACCACGGGAGATATTCACCAGGACCGCCGACGGTTTCATCAGCGCCAGTTGTGGTGCGCCGATCAGGTTCTCGGTCGCGGCGGTCAACGGCAGGCACAGGCAGACGAAATCGGACTCGGCCAGCAATGCCTCCAGGCTGCGATGCGCGGCGGCGAACCGCGCCTCCACCTCGGGCCGTGGCTGGCGGGTGTGGTACAGCACGCGCATGCCGAAACCGGCATGGGCGCGGCGGGCCAGGGCCTCGCCGATACGGCCCATGCCGACGATGCCCAGGGTCTTGCCCTGCACATCGCAACCGAACTGCGCCGGCCCGATACCTGCCTGCCAGTGGCCGGCGCGGATCCAGCCGTCGAGCTCGACGACCCGCCGGGCACAGGCGAGGATCAGGGCGAAGCCGGTGTCGGCGGTGGTTTCGGTGAGCACGTCGGGGGTGTTGGTCAACAGCACGCCGCGCTGGTCGAAGGCGTCGATATCGTAGTTGTCGACGCCGACCGATACACTGGAGACCACTTCCAGCTGCGGCGCCAGGTCGAGCAAGGGGGCGTCCAGGCGCAGGCTGGCGCCGAGCAGCCCATGGGCGCCCGGCAGCGCCGCACGCAGGCGGGCGAGGCCGTCGGCACTGGGCGATTCGACCAGGGTCACCTCGGCGTGCGCCTGCAGGCGGGCCATGAGCGCGTCGGAGAGGCGTTTGTAGAGGACGATGCGTTTCTTCATTGCACGGTACCTATCGGCTGGGCGCCAGGCTTTGCCGGCGTGTCTGTTGCAAGGGGTTGAGAACGGCGGTCAGGGCCACGGCCAGCAGCAGCGCCACGCACATGAACAGGTAGGAGGCGCCGGGTCCGCCGGTGGCGCCATTGAGGTAGCCCACCAGCCACGAGCCGGAAAACGAGCCCAGCGCGCCCATGCTGTTGATCAGCGCCATGGCGCCCCCGGCGACGTTGGCCGGCAGCAGCTCGGGGACGATGGCGAAGAACGGCCCGTAGGGCGCGTACATGCAGGCCCCGGCGATCACCAGCAAGGCGTAGGACCACCAGAAATGCTCGGTGCCCAGGCTGTACGAGCCGTAAAACGCCAGGGCGGCGATCAGCAGTGGCGGCCAGACGAAACGCTTGCGCTTCTGCAGGCGATCCGAGGCCCAGGACACGCCGAGCATGGCCACCACCGCCCCCAGGTACGGCACCGCCGACAACCAGCCGGCGGTGACGATGTCCAGCGCCGCCGCCTGCTTGAGGATCGACGGCAGCCAGAGCACGAAGCCGTACACGCCGATGCTCCAGCAGAAGTACTGCAGCGACAGGATCAACACCGTAGGCGAGCGGAACGCCTCGCGGTAGTTCTTCACCGGCTTGATACCCTGCTGCTCGGCGTCCAGCGCCTGGCGCAGCGCCGCCTTCTCGCGGGTATCCAGCCACTTGGCCTGCTCCGGACGGTCATCCACCAGGCGCCACCAGATGAAGGCCCAGAGAATCGCCGGCGCGCCTTCGATGATGAACATCCAGCGCCAGTCGAACTGCTGCACCAGGTAGCCCGAAACCACCGACATCCACAGGATGGTCACCGGGTTGCCGAGGATCAGGAAGGTGTTGGCCCGCGAGCGCTCGGCGCGGGTGAACCAGTGGCAGAGGTAGATGAGCATGGCCGGCATCACCGCCGCCTCCACCACGCCCAGCAGGAAGCGGATGACGATCAGCAGGTAGACGTCATGCACCACGCCGGTCAGCGTCGCCAGGCCACCCCAGAGGATCAGGCTGGCGAAGATCAGCTTCTTCACGCTGCGCTTCTGCGCATAGAGGGCGCCCGGCACCTGGAAGAAGAAGTAGCCAAGGAAGAACAGCGCGCCGAGCAGCGACGACAGCGCCGGGGTGATCTTCAGGTCGTCGGCCATGCCCGAGGCCGCGGCAAAGCCATAGTTGGCCCGGTCGAGGTAGGCCAGGCTGTAGGTGATGAAGACGATGGGCATGATGTACCACCAGCGTCTGGGAGCGAGTCGATCAAGCTGCATGGGGATTCTCCTGGTCTTGTTGTTCTTGTCACATCAGGTGCCGGACGGTCCGGCGATTCAGCGTGGTTGGATCGAAGCGTGTTCGTGCAGGTCCAGTTCGTGGCGTTGCGGCAGGCCCTCCATGTCGCCCCGGCTCTGCACCGCCCGGCTGCCGCACCAGTTGCCCCGGGCCACGGCCCGGCGCAGCGGCAGCCCTTCGAGCAAGGCGCTGATCACGCCGACGGCGAAGGCGTCACCCGCGCCCACGGTGTCAACCACCCGGGCCACCGGAAAGCCCGGAACTACCCCGTGTTCACCCTTGGCGTCGCGCCAGTAGGCGCCTTCGGCGCCAAGCTTGATGGCCACGTATTGCACACCTTGCTCGAGGTAGAACTCGGCTATGGCCTGCGGCGACTCGCGGCCACTCAGCAGGCGCCCCTCCTCAAGCCCCGGCAGGACCCAGTCGGCCTTGAACGCCAGGGCGTTGATCTCGCGCACCATGGTCTGGCGGTCCGGCCACAGCGAAGGCCGCAGGTTGGGGTCGAAGGAAATGCTGCGGCCATGGGCGCGCATGTTGTCCAGCAACTGGTGGCAGAGCGCGCGGCAGCTGGCCGACAAGGCCGGTGGAATGCCGGTGGCGTGCAGGTGCCGGGCCTCCAGCAACGTGGGTTGCAGCTGGGCCGGCGACAACCGGCTGGCCGCCGAGCCACGACGGAAATACTCGACTTTCGGATCGCGGCCGTCATCGCAGCGCTCCTTGAGCTGGAACCCGGTGGGATGCTCGTCATCGATCTCGACGCTGGAACAGTCCAGCCCTTCCTGGCGCAGGGTGTCGAGCACGAAGGCGCCGAGCGAGTCGTTACCCACCCGGCTCAGCCAGCGCACCCCCAGACCCAGGCGCGCCAGGCCGATGGCCACGTTGCTGTCGGCACCGGCGATGCGTTTGCCGAAACCCTCGACCTGGGCCAGTTCGCCCGGCTGCGCGGCCACGAACATGGCCATGGTTTCACCGAAACACAGGACGTCGCGCTCAGCCATGGCACACCTGCCCTTCCAACTGCGCCAGTTGCGCGACCTGCCGCGCGGTCAGCGCCAGCAGGTCGTCACCGGCCAGGGGGTATTCGATGGCCCGCGGCAGGTCCGGGGCGAAATAGGTCATCAGCTCGCGCCACTGGGCCAGGTCAAGCGCCTGGGGCACGACCGCGACCAGGCGCCCGTCGGCACGCCGGGCCACGGCCTTGCAGTGCACATAGCGCACCCAACGGCCCAGCAGCTGTGCCGCCAGCAGCGGTGATTCGTCATGCCAGTACCAGTTACCGATATCGAAGGTCATGCCCGGTGCCACGCCCTGCTCCTGCGCCTCGCGGAAGAATCGTTCCAGGACCTGCAGCCGTCCGCCGTAAAGCGTCTGGTCGTTTTCCACATACAGCGCTGTCTTGTGTCCCAGCAATGGCGCCAGGGCCTGCAAGTCACAGCCTGGCTGGTAATGCCCCAGCGACACCTTCAGCGCCACCGCGCCGATTTCGATTGCCAGTTGCAGGCGCTGGGCGATGGCCGGCTCCAGGCTGCCATCCTCGCGCCACAGCTCCAGTGGCGTGGAGTAAAGGCTCTGCAGGCCATGCTCGGCGGCCAGGTTGGCCAGGGTGGTGGCAGCGGGCGTGGCGTCGAACAGTTCCTCACGCCATTCCACCCGCCGCGCACCGGCGGCGGCCAGCAACGGCAGGTAGCTGGCCTGACCCAGGCGCCGCACGGCATCGGCACCGAAACTCGACAAGCTGATGGAGACAATGGGCGATTGCATGTGTGTGGTCCTTGTTCTTGTAGATGAAACCGGTTTCATTTTTCGCCAGCAGCATCGGCGTCAAGGACGCCGTCAGGCTTGTGATCGGGTGGAGCCTCGCGGGATCAGCTCGGCTTGCAAATCCAGGCGCCGCGCCGGCGAACCGCTGCCTTGCAGGCGCTCCAGCAGGCACTGGAACGCTGCGGCACCGATCCGCCCGGTGGGCTGGGCCAGGGCGGTGATGCCGCTGCCCACCAACGGGTACCAGTCCAGCTCGTCGAGCGCCAGCAGGCCGACGTCCTGGAACAGCGTTCCGCCACGGGCGTGCAGCACGCGTACCACTTCCAGGGTGGCAACGCCGTTACAGGTGAACAAGGCCTGCGGGCCGTGCCCTGCCCCGGCGATGAAGCTGCCCAGCTGCTCCGGCAGGTCCGCGCCCACCGCCAGCACCTGCCCACGCAGGCCAGGGCGCCGGGCGATGGAGGCCTGGAAGGCGTCAACCCGCTCCTGGCGGGAGCTGGTGCCGTCGAGCGGCTCGGTCACGGCGAGGATGTCGCGATAACCGCAACGCTGCAGGTGATCAAGGGCCTGTTCGACGGCGTCGCTGTTGTCCAGCCCCACCAGGTCGACTGCCAGGCCGGCCAGTTGCCGGTCGACCAGCACCATCGGCAGGTTGAGGGCCAGCTTGGCCAGCTCGTCGGCGCGGTGGCCGAGGGTGTTCACGATCAGGCCGTCGACGTTGTACGACTGCAGGGCTTGCAGGTGGCTGCGTTCCTGGTCGTCGTCGTAGTCGGTGTTGCACACCACCAGGCTGTAGCCGTGCTGGCGGCAGGCAGTCTCGACGCCGTGCATCACCGCCACCGAATAGGGGTTGCGGATATCAGCCAGGAGCATGCCGATCAGCCCGGTGCGGCCGCGCTTGAGGGCGCTGGCCATGCGGTTGGGGCGATAGCCGAGGCGTTCGACGACGGCCTCGATGCGTTGCGCGGTGGCTTCGGCGAGCAGTTGCCGGTCCTCGCCCATGTAGCGCGACACCGTGGCCTTGGAAACGCCGGCGGCCTTGGCGACTTCGCTGATGGTGACCCGACCGCGGACGGATGTTGGCTCTTTGTTCACCCTGTTTCCTTCTTGTTTGCGCTTTTGCAGGGTTGATGAAAACGGTTTCAATGAAATCAGGGATGGGGGGTGGCGTCAAGTGACGGGCTTTCTGCCAAAGCGGGTGGATTCAGTGCCAATCGCTTGTCCTGGCGCTTTGCATGGGGGGCTTCGGGGTTATGGTGGTTTCATGGAGTTCGTTCGCCCTGCCTTGGAGATGGCCATGACCACGCTGTTCAGGATCAGTCTGATTTTGCTGCTTGCCGGTATGGGGATGGGGGATATCGTGGTGGCCAGTGTGGGGTTGGTTGGGTTGTGTGGGGGGGCTGTGGTGCTCAGTGTTCGGCAGGATGATGGTGAGGTACGGGGGGGTGGGGAGTCGGAGTTTATTGCTTGAAGGCTCTGGCTCTTGGGTGATTGTTTTGATTTTTGTGTGCGCATTCGTAGAAGATATCGACATTTAGTCACCTTTCCGCCCTTACGGCGGGTTACTTTGGTCTT
>NZ_JAQMYQ010000063.1:0-25481 GCF_028369275.1 Mitsuaria sp. RG | reverse complement strand
CCGGGTGTCCCAGGGCTGGGCCGGCGGCGGCTGGGGCGCCATGGCCATCCCACGGATCGGCCAGGACGTGGTCATCCAGTACGTCAACGCCGATCCCGACCAACCGATGATCACCGGGCGCACCTACTGCGGCAACCAGCGGCCGCCCTACGAACTGCCCAAGCACCGCACGCGCATGACCATCAAGAGCAAGACCCACAAGGGGCAAGGTTTCAACGAGCTGCGCTTCGAGGATGAACTGGGGCAGGAAGAGGTGTTCATCCATGCGCAGCGAGACCTCAACGCCAAGATCAATCACGATGAAAGCCACACCGTGGGCAACGATCGCACCCTCTCCACCGGCCGAGACAGCAGCACCTGCATTGCCCGCGACGCGACACTCAGCACCGGTCGCGACCGCCGCGACCATGTGCGCCAGGACTGCTTCACCGACATCGACCGCAACCTGGTGCACACCATCGGCAACACCTGCAACGAGACGATCGGCAGCGACCACCACCTGAGCATCGGGCGTGACCAGACACTGATCATCGAGGGCACCCAGACCCTCGAGGCCCGCACGGCCCAGCGCCTGCTGACACCGTCGTACATGCTGCAGGGCACCGAGCGAATCCATATCCGCGGCCCCGCCGGCAAGATCATCCTGGACGCCGACGGCATCACCCTCGAAGCCCCCAACATCCGCTTCAAGGGCAACGTCACCTACCATCCCCCGGTCCAGGCCCAGGTCGAAGCCATCGAAGCGGCAATCCGCGAAGGGACGCCGCTGATCGAGGAATGCCCCTTTGCCGGGGAGGACGACGCATGAGCCTGCATCGGCAACTGAGCGAGGCCGGTGCGCCAGTCAGCGCCGACCAGCCTCTGTACCTGCTGGCGGAGGCCTGCGCCGTGCCTGGCCTGCCGGGGCGGCTGGAGTTCCATGGCGCGCATTACCAATACCTGTGGCACCTGCACCTGCGCCCAGGCCTGGAAAACCATGCGCCACTGCTCCTGCAGCTGTCACCCGGCACTGACCTCGATACCTGGCTCGCAAGCCGACAGACGACGTTCGCCTGCTCCGTGGTCCAGAGCACTCTGCCGCTCGCGGAACTGGCATCGCACTTGCGGCGTTTCGGCAAAGTGCAACAGGGTCGACAGCGTTACTTCCTGCGCCTTGGCGATCCCGCTTCGCTGCACCTGTATGTGGCCTCATTGGCGCAACAACCGCAGGCCCTGACAGACCTTTTCGCCCATGGCCGCATACGCCAGCTGTATTTCCATGTCCCCCAGACCGGCCTGGCACAAGGCGTTCAACCCTTGTTCGAACAAACCGCGCAAGACTGCGAACAGGACGGCTGCCTGGCCTGGCTGGCACCGTCCATGGAGGTCGCCCGGTGAAACTGCCCACCCTCGACCTCGACGCCCTGACCACGGCC
This sequence comes from Mitsuaria sp. RG, assembly GCF_028369275.1. NCBI lineage: Bacteria > Pseudomonadati > Pseudomonadota > Betaproteobacteria > Burkholderiales > Sphaerotilaceae > Roseateles > Mitsuaria sp. RG. The sequence goes on along the minus strand of NZ_JAQMYQ010000063.1, from coordinate 24,066 downwards.
TCCCGGCAAAACGCCAATCGCCAGCTTGTCCGTTACCTGAAAGAGCACTTCGATGCGCTGGCGCATCTACCCATCACCCAGGAGCGTCTTCCCCACCTGATCGACCAGGCGGGCAGCATCACCTGGAGCAGTGACTCCCCCGACGCCACGGAGTACGCCACGCAGACCTTGATCCACGTGCTCCTGGGGCTCGCCTGGTGGAACGACCCCAGCTGCCAGCCACTGTGCTCGCTGCTTGAGGTTGATGGGCTGCACCATGACCAACGGCTGCACCTGCTGACCGCGCAGGCGATTGCCCAGGGCAAGCGCCAGCAGGCTGTGCTGCCCGGCATGCTTGCCGTCCTCCTCGACCTGCTGGGCTGGCATGACGACACCTGGGAGATGGATCGGCTCTGGGACACGCTGGCCCGGCTCATGACCCGCCGAGGCCTGGCGCTGGAGACGCACGAGAAGATCTACCGCACCTACGAAACGGATGCCTGTGAGCGCTATGGCCTGCCGCCCTTGGTCCATCGCGAGCTCAATGGCCAGGAAGTGCTCGCCTACCGTCATTACGGCTGGCGCATCCCGAAGCTCTCCGATGCATTGGCACAACAGCCCGCACTGCAACGTAGCCAAATAGTGCAGCACATCTTGCTGGCGATCGTGTTCGGCCGCGCCTTCTTCCTCAGCGCGGCGTTCACCGAGTGGATGGCGGCACTGGACCAGCAAGCATCCTCCAGGGAAAAACGCGCCACGCTGGCCGGGCTACTGACGACTTATCAACGCACGCTGGTGGAGGTCGTGCCCCATGCCTGAATCAGCTATTTCATCCCAGGACAAGATCTACCAGGACATCCTCGACGGCAACCTGCCCAAACCCGTCGAGCTGTGCATTCCCTGCACCCTCCCCGGCGCGATGTTCTCCCTCGAGGGCGACGAGGGCTGCGACTTCCTGCTGGGCATTCCACGCCAGGGCGTCGGCCCCGCCTGGTTCCGCGACAACCCATGGATCCGCGACACGGCCCGCAACCACCGCGACACCTTTCTGCATCAGGTCCTGGAGCAGGCCGGCAGCACCTACGGCGACGCCTGGCTTGCCGAGTTCCATGCCTTCGCCGCCCGCGAAAAACTGCAGCTGGTCTGCATCGACGAGCAGATGCGCCTGGACGACCTGGCGCCGCCCGTGCTCGACCACATGGGCGTGCGCACCCACCAGGGCATGGGCTTCGAACTGCACAGCAATTTCTTCTTCGCCGACCACAGCATCTACTTCGCCACCTTCACCCACGCCCGCTGGTCCGAAGCCCCTCGCGAGGAGTACCTGGACGACCAGGGCGAACGGCACATCAGCGCGCCCTACACCTGGCATTCGCCCAGCGGTTTCTACCCCGTCGACCAGGCCTGCACGCAACTGGCCACCCACTTCGCCGAGGCCAAGGCCAGGTCGCGCACCTGGGAGGGCGTCAAGGGCGCCGCCGAGCTCGCCCTCGGCCTGCTGGCCACGGTACCGGTGGTGCGCGGCATTCGCGGCGGCGTCAGCGCTGGGCGCTACGCCTTCCTCGCCCTGGAGGGCGCCCTGGCCGCCGACGCCATGGTCGACGGCAGCAGCCGCATGATCACCGGCGAAGGCCTGAGCATCGGCGAGGCGTTCTTCACCGAGCTGGCCAGCCTGGCCAACCCCACCACCGCCGAGGCCCGGGGCAAGCAGGTGTTCATGGCCATCAACCTGGCCCTGCTGCTGCCCAACGCCCTGGGCGGCGCGCGCTGGTTGATGCACAAGCTGCGGCCCGGCAGCGTCACCACGGTACGCCTGGACAACGCCGCGCTGACCGAGGAGCAGGTACGCCGCCTGGGCCGGCGTGAGGCCGGCGAGGTCAGCGTGCTCGAGACCCGCATCGACCGCCCGGCCCGCGACGGCGGGCTGGCGGTGCACGCCAGCGAGCTGCACGCCATCGACCGCAACGCCAGCCGGATAGCGCTGGAGGTGGTCGGCGGGCGTGCCGACTACGCCTACATGGCCACGACGATGCGCGACCGCCTGGTGGCGCTGATCAGCCATGCCGTCGGGCCGGTGCGTATGGGCGGCGGCCTGACCCGGGTGGTGGCCGATGCAGGCGAAGAGGCACTGGCCGCGGCGCTGGTCAGCCACTGGAAGGTCAAGCCGGAGAACATCCTCGGCATGAGCACCCATCCCTCGCGAGCCAGCCAGTTCGGTTTGAAGAACAAGAGCGACCAGGGCATCGACATGCTGGTCTACGTGCCGCCACCGCCATCGATGAGCGTGCGCAACCCGACGAACCAGCAGATGCGGCATCACATCGATGGGATCAAGGGGGTGGCGCCGTTGGAAGAGTTGCAGTTTGCCGAGGGGACGCTGTTGGTGATCGAGGTGAAGACGACGTTGGGGAAAACCAAGACGCCTGGGTTTCTGAAAACCCAGACAAACGGTGGAGTACAGAACCTCAAAAGAATTCAGCATCTCATTGAAAACAAAAAACAAGGATGGAATGAGGCCAAGCTTCGGGCAATGGATTCTAACTTCTCCAAAAAACTCGGAGCCGTGATGGATAGCTATGGAGCAGAACAAATAACTTACATCCACGCACAGGTTTTCTTCGACACAAATGGCAACCTAAGTAGGTTAACCAAAAATAACAATGGCATCCAACTAAATACCTGGAACTAAGAATGAAAACCAAACAGAAAAATCGCTTAAATACCAGCAAAGCAAATATCACCGACTGGGCTTCCGACGACCTGATAGTCAGAGAACACATTCTAAAATCTTATTGCGAGACGGGAAATAATTTCCCAACAGTCTGCAACGAACTTTTTAGAACAGGCATGAATGCGGTAGGCAAGAGTATGCACCTGGCTTTGACAGCAGCGCCTCGCAATGCGGCTTTAAGTCTAGGATCAGCAACCATGAAAATGCTAGTAGCAAACTCCATAAGAATTTCTAGCCTTAAAGGAACCTCGAAAAAATCCACACAGGATCTGGATGGAGTCACTCATGTGATGCTCTGTGCCTTATCCACAGGGCAGTTCAACACTATCGAACCAATGTATCGAGCGATACTCTCCGCTATCGATAATGGCTACGGAGTTGACGACGGACATAACTTACCTCTAGGAACCACTCTGCGCTACGCTGCCTTCGGGCTAACGATCATTGGCAACTGGCTCGGCAAACCGTTGGACCTCAACAAACACGCACTGCCCCGTGACCCGGCTTGGGGCCAACTGGTTGCCCATTGGCGCGAGCCCGATCCAGAGAAACTGCTGCCTACTCTGATGGCAGCCTGCGACACCCATGTCGAGCGCATCGCCCTCAACTCCCGCGAACTTGATTCAGGTAACTTCGAATTCGGCTCTCCCTTCGAGGCCGTCTACCCTGCAGAGATTCTCGCCATCCTGAACCTGCGGCGTTCACTGAAGCTGGCCAATCCCTTCATCGATCACCCATTAATGACAACCCCCTATGCGGCGCTCACCTGCCCGCCGGGCACCCGACTTGATAGGGATGAGTTGCTGGAACGCTTTCTGATCGCTGTCTGCAAGTACAACCCGGAGGCCATGCCAGAGGGGCTCTACGAAGCAGCACTACAGAAACCGTCATTAGGTTGACCCCAGCAATCATCCCATACGTCCACGGAGCACTGGTCAGCCACTCGGAGAACATCCTCTATGAGAAAGTCACCCAGCACACGCCTCGCGAAAAGCCTAGCCAATATCAAGATCTGGGCAGGTGGTGGTCTTATCGCCGATTTGGACACCATAGAATATTATACAAACAAGAACGAGCGCTTGGTGGTTGCCTGCGACGAAATATTCCTACTTGGAAAGAATGAGATAGGTGCCAGCCTACAATCCGCACCAGATCAGTCACATCTCGAACAAACTAATAAACTAGCAGCCGGAATACGTAAAATACTGATAGCTGACAGCATGATTATTCGAACCCTGTTGGATTCTAATTCGACAGGGATCGACGATCTGGACAACGTAACACATATTATGTTTTGTGCCCTTGCGACGGGACAATTTGCGATTATTGAGCCATTCCACCGGGCAGTATTCGCCGGCATTAACGGTGGGTATGGAATTGAGGACGGGCATAACCTACCTCTAGGAACCACGCTACGTTACGCCGCCTTCGGTCTAGCAATCATTGGCGACTGGCTGGGCAAACCACTGGACCTCGACAAGCATGCCCTGCCCCGTGACCCGGCCTGGGGTCAACTAGTCGCCCACTGGCGCGAGCCCGATCCAGAGAAACTGCTACCCATCCTGATGGCAGCCTGCGACACCCATGTCGAGCGCATCGCCCTCAACTCCCGGGAACTTGATTCAGGTAACTTCGAATTCGGCTCTCCCTTCGAGGCCGTCTACCCCGCCGAAATCCTCGCCATCCTCAATCTGCGACGATCACTGGGCCTGACCAATCCCTTCATTGATCACCCACTGTTGACAACCCCGTACGCGAAGCTCACCTGCCCGCCAGGCACCCGGCTGGAAAAAGACGAGTTGCTGGAGCGTTTTATGGCTGCAGTCTGCAAATACGATCCACAAGCCATGCCGGAAGGACTTTACCAAGCCGTCATGCACACAACCGAGGAGTCTTGAGGCATGGCCCGACACGGCGCGATTCGCAAGGGTGACCGTCACAGTGGTGGCGGTCGGATGCTCGAGGGCCGCGGTGTACTGATCGATGGTGTGCCGCAGTGTGTGCTTGGCGATCGCGCAGCCTGCCCGCTGCACGGTGGTGAGTTCGCGCTGGTATCCAGCGCTGACAACACCGTGCTGTTCAACGACATCCCCTTGGTGTTCGAACCTGCGCAGCTGGCGTGTGGCTGCAGCGTTTTGTCTTCCTGTAGGCCGGGTAATGCCAGAGCGTAAGCCAACCTGAAAAGGTTGGCTGGCAGCGCCGACGCCATCGCGGGGCAAGCCCGCTCCCACGCTGGTATGTGCAGCACTGGGAGCTGTAGAGCGCCCGCAACGCCAGTGGCGTCATAGCGTAAGCCGACCTGGGGAGGTTGGCTGGCAGCACCGACGCCATCGCGGGGCAAGCCCGCTCCCACGCTGGTATGTGCAGCACTGGGAGCTGTAGAGCGCCCGCAACGCCAGTGGCGTCATAGCGTAAGCCAACCTGGGGAGGTTGGCTGGCAGTGCCGACGCCATCGCGGGGCAAGCCCGCTCCCACGCTGGTATGTGCAGCGCTGGGAGCTGTAGAGCGCCGGCACCGCCAGTGGCGGCATGTTTACCCCATGAACAGCCGGTACGCCGGATTCTCCGTCTCGTCCCAGTACTGATAGCCCATCTCGTCCAGCGCCTGTGGCAGCCCGGCCAGTTCGTCGTCCGGCACCTCCAGCCCGGCGAACACCCGCGCCTGTGCCGCGCCGTGGTTGCGGTAGTGGAACAGGCTGATGTTCCAGCGCTTGCCCAGGCGCTCGAGGAAGCCCAGCAGCGCCCCCGGACGCTCGGGGAACTCGAAGCGCAGTACCCGCTCGCTGGCGCCCGGCGCCGCGTGGCCGCCGACGGTGTGGCGCACGTGCAGCTTGGCCAGTTCGTTGTCGGTCAGGTCGAGCACCTGGTAGCCCTGCTCGTGCAGGCTGGTTAGCAGTTGCTCCCGTGGGTCGTGCTGGGGGTGGGTCTGCACGCCGACGAACAGGCGCGCCTCCTTGCCCGGGTAGTAGCGGTAGTTGAACTCGGTGATCTGGCGCTTGCCCAGGGCCAGGCAGAAGGCGCGGAAGCTGCCGGGGCGCTCGGGGATGGTCACGGCGATGATCGCCTCGCGCTGCTCGCCCAGCTCGGCGCGCTCGGCCACATGGCGCAGGCGGTCGAAGTTGACGTTGGCACCGGAGTCGATGGCCACCAGGGCCTGGCCCTGCAGGCCCTCGCGGGCCACGTAGCGTTTGATGCCGGCCACGGCCAGGGCGCCGGAGGGCTCGGTGATCGAGCGGGTGTCATCGTAGATGTCCTTGATCGCCGCGCACAGCTCGTCACTGCTGACCGTCACCACCTCGTCGACGAAGTGGCGGCAAAGCTCGAAGCAGTGCGCGCCGATCTGCGCCACCGCCACGCCGTCGGCGAAGGTGCCGACCTGCGGCAGGATCACCCGCTCGCCGGCGGCCATGGCGGCCTGCAGACAGTTGGAGTCCTCCGGCTCGACGCCGATCACCTTGACCTCGGGGCGCAGGTACTTGACGTAGGCGGCGATGCCGGCGATCAGGCCGCCGCCGCCGACCGGGACGAAGATCGCATGCAGCGGGCCGGGGTGCTGGCGCAGGATCTCCATGGCCACGGTGCCCTGCCCGGCGATGACGTCGGGGTCGTCGAACGGCGGCACGAAGGTCGCGCCGTCGCGATCGGCCAGTTGCAGGGCATGGGCCAGGGCGTGGGGGAAGCTTTCGCCGTGCAGCACCACATGGCCACCCCGTGAACGCACGCCTTCGACCTTGAGCGAGGGTGTGGTGGTGGGCATGACGATGGTGGTCTTGATGCCCAGGTGCGAGCCGGCCAGGGCCACGCCCTGGGCGTGGTTGCCGGCCGACGCGGTGATGACGCCGCGTTCGCGCTGGGCGGGAGTCAGGCGCGACAGCCGGGTGTAGGCGCCGCGGATCTTGAAGGAGAACGTCGGTTGCAGGTCTTCGCGCTTGAGCAGGACCTGGTTGCCCAGGCTGGCCGACAGGGCCGGCGCCACTTGCAAGGGGGTTTCGATGGCCAGGTCGTACACCGGGGCCGAGAGAATCCGGCGCACTTGTTCGGACAGCAGTTGCTGGGGCGTTGCCGGGGTACGCAGGGTGGCGCTGAGGCTGGTCATCGATGACTCCTGGTTTTTTTGTAGTGCCCAGGAGTCAGAGAGAAGAAACCCGCCTCCAGGGCGGGTTCAGTGCATGTGTGCGCTAGCCCGCCAAGCTGATAATGGCGGTAATAATGCTGAGGGCGCGACGCTGCGGGAATAGGTTCATGGGGTGGGAAGCTAGCGTGGGGGACAGGCGCAAGTCAAGGACTTCAGCTTTGGCTCAAGCGTGTTGGTTTGAGTGTTTGTATGCGCATTTATTGGCGAGGGCGATCATCAAGGCGGGCCTGGAGATGGCCGGGCTGCCGGTCGGCGAGCCACGGCGGCGGGTGTTCGGGCTGGATACCCAAGGCCGCGACCAGATGAAGACGCTGCTCGACGCCTTGCGTCAGGGCTAGTGTCCTGTCTCGGAAATAAGCTGTTCACTTTTGGCGGCGACTTGGATGCCCGGCCGGCGTTGCCACTCCTCGCCATAGCCCTGCTATGACTCGTCGCGGCGCCTTGGCCGGACACCCAAGCCACTCGCCAAAAGAGAACGTATTCCCGAGACAGGACACTAGCATCAGCGACGTGCCTGTGGGCGTTCGCTCCCACAGGCCATCTGCACGCTTGAGAACTCAACCCCGAACCCGGAGAATGTACCGACCCAAACGACCAGAAGCCATGGAAAAGGACCTTTCCAGTGAACCAGAAACAACGCGACGCCCTCAGCAAATTCCTCAGCTACGTACTGCGCCATGCCCCCGAATCCATCGACCTGTCCCTGAACCGCGACGGTTGGGCCGATGTCGACGCGCTGATCCACGGCGCCGGCCGGCAAGGCCATGCCTTCGACCTGCACGCCCTGCGCGAAGTGGTCGAGACCAATGACAAGCGCCGTTTCACCCTCTCCGACGATGGCCGCCGCATCCGCGCCGCCCAGGGCCACAGCAGCGCCCAGGTCGAAGTGCGCCACGTCGCCAAGACGCCACCCGCCCTGCTCTACCACGGCACCGCCAGCCGCTTCCTGGCGTCCATCGAAGCCCAGGGCCTGATCCCCGGCAGCCGCCACCATGTGCACCTGAGCGAGGACCCGCAGACCGCGCTGGCGGTGGGCAAGCGATATGGTCAGGCGGTGCTGCTCACGGTCGATACCCAGGCCATGTGCGCAGCAGGAACGGTGTTCTATCAAGCCGACAACGGTGTCTGGCTGGTAGACCAGGTGCCACCGGCCCATCTGTCACGCCAAGCCCTGTAGGAGAATGTGCAAAGCCTGGGACTAATGCGCCATCCCCAACTCCGCATCATCCATCAGCGCCTTGGCCAAGGCACTGAGGTAATGCGCCGCCCAGACCATCCGCGGGTCTTCGTCCATCACCCTGACCAAGGTCAGGTGACGCACATAGTCCATCGCAGCAATTTCCAGTGTTAACCTGGCCCTGTCCTTGCCCCTTCGTCCTCCGGCGAGATGAACATCAACAACCCTTCAGTGCTTCATATGCACACCAGATGCAATCGCGAACTTGCTCTGCGCCAAGATAGTAATCTGGATCGCTCTGAAGCAAACGCTCACTCTTCGTAAAAGCATCAAGATCGCCGAACAGCTTATCCAGCACGCCATAGGCCTCCTCTAAAAGAGGGGACTGCTCGCGTTTGAAACGCTCAAAATATAATTCGGAGAATTTCTCAATCGAATATTCTCCGTCCAAACACCCCTTGATCAGGGCCATATAAGGCAATATTGCCTCATCCATCTTCATCACCATAAACAAAGGGGTTCGACAGACTTAATCCATCACCGTTTCGCAAGGCAGGATTACCGCTGTGAAAGCGGGCGTGCTGCGCCCCAACTTCCCGTCCTCAGCACTGTGGGTGCCCATCAGCCAGCACCTCCCGTACCATGTGCAACCAACCAGAATAATCCAGACCCTCTGAATCTGGCGCAAAGAAGCAACCTATCTCCTGTACCACGAGATGTTCAAGCGCTTCCTCAGAGAAATTGAAGCCCAGCACCTCATCAATCTCTCGCACGCCGGCTATATGCATTTCCCTTGGTTCACCCACAAGCATATTGCGCAACGCTTCAGCGCTGTCGAAATATTCTTCTGGCCAGTCCTGATGAAAGTAACAGCCCAGCAAGTGAGAGAGCATGGGGAGCTTCATAAACACCTTAACTCAAAGAGGTGAAAGACGGGCCAAAAAGAGGACAGCTTTATTTCTTGCACTCATTTTTGACACATCCGCTTCCAACGCTCGACTACATCAGCACTTTCTTAGCACCAGACTTCGCAGCCGTCTTGATCATGCAACAGCATACATTAGAATAGAGCAAACAAACCTGCCCCTTCTCCTTTTCTCCGTTGCGACTCAAACACCGGAATTCAAGAATCGCTCTATCATGCCCCTATCGACTTCCCTGAACAAAATTTCAAGCTTATGTTCGCGCCCCTCCCCCCAATTAAGAGTTGCATCTCGCAAAACTTCTAAATAGACCCTCAACTCACTTTCCGGTAAAGCAGGCACCCCCTCATGAGCGATGATCACTTTTCGACAGGGAATCCACTCAAGATCTGTCAAACAATCATACAACGCATTCCAGTTAAACCCAAAATATCCAGGAAACCAAAGTCCATAATAAAGCGCCCTCAGCAATTCGGCTGACAACGCTATTCCGGGTTCTATACGCACATAGAAAGCTTCGACTGTATCGTAGGCCCTATGACTATCGAAGAACACAAACGGTGCTTGCTTATCTGAGTTCATTTTTTAGTCGCAATAGCCAACCTCACTCAAAAAGCCTCTTACCAACAGTCGGTCAGATTCATTTTTTGCGGCCTTATCCAGAACAGGAGTCAGATAGTAGAGCAGCAACTTCCTATCAGAAGTGCTTGCTGGAAGGTTGTCCCTGACACACTCAATAAATGTCTTTACTGACATAAACGAGGAAAACACCTCGTACCCTCTCGCACTGGAAAACGGTATCCTCTTAAAATAGTAGCTAGCCAATCGCCTTTGATCGGATCGTTTCCAAGAGCGGTGAGGAATCAACAACAGCGCCTCACCGTATTCCATGGATTCTAACGGATAGGTCCTCATTAGCCATTCAGCAGCCTGCTCTGAGCTCAGTGCTGCAAGGTGTTGACACAGCTGCTTATGCTGTTCATTCATAATACCACCTACCTTGGCTTAAACAAATCCTGCGGCAAACCCGAGTTCCCACTCAACGTAGCAGGAGGCTGATAATGGCCAGAATTGTTAGTCCATTGGGTTATTGTCCCTCGAACTGGCCCATCATTATTACCAAAACGTATAGAACCTGCATACCTTACCTCTCCTCCGCCACTCAAACCAAGATGGGTTGAGAAGTCCTGATTCGCATTTGGCCTGGTAACACGGACGCTTCCATCTGGCATAGTCACAAAATCGTATGCACCTGATGGTGTTAACCGTTTTCCGCTTTCAGTCTGCAGCCAGTAACGACCAGACTCATCTTGTACAAGTGTCCTTACCGGTCGCTGTGCGATAGCAACATCCTTGGGGCGCAGGTTAACCAGTGTACCTCGCTCAGTAAGATTCGGAACGGTTCCAGCTCCTGCGGTACCTTCAATCCGCTTCTCAGCGTCAACCAAACCTGCAAGATTTCCTCCGGCCTTCGGCTTCAAACCAGCTTCAGTTTCAAGGTACAGCTTGCCATCAGTAGCCAGGACCTCGACATTGCCTGTCTTGGTGTTGATGACGCGCCGATATCCTTCTGGTAATCCCGCTGTATGAGCAAAGCCCGCACCTGCTGACGCCCCCTCACGATAGCCTGCCGGCAAAGCAGCTGTCCCGGTTGCAGGCTTTATCTCCCCCCCTCCGACACGACCAGCCTTGGTTTGAACCATGCGCTCGATCGCCGCCTGAACCCTCGGAGAATCCAGCACGCCCCCCGAAACACCTGGCGGACGCAGTCCATTGATGCGTTGCCCGATAGGCAACATGGCAATCATGTTGAGCATCGGCGCCCATTGCCCGGAGACATCCGCCAGTTTTTCGAGGCTCAGTACCGCGCGTTCGGTCAACAGCTCCTTGAACTCAGTACAGGTCGGCGTCAGGCAGTTGAGTTTCTCCAGGTCCGCCAAGCCGGAGGCGATCTGCCCCATCAGGTCCCGGGCGCGGACCACGCCTCCGGTTTCCTTGGCCCACTCGAAGTTCTCCTCGCTCTTGAGCTTGTGCTCGTTGGCGACCCACAGCTTTTTCTGGCACCCCTCGTCGAGACCACAGATGTTCATGTCGTCCACGAAGTCCGGCATGTCGTTGTGGCTGAGGTTGTTGTATTGCGTGGCATTGCCTGCCACCCAACTGCCGGCCTGAAGACTGCCGGCATTGCCGCCATCAACCGCTGCCGCCGCCACCACGCCCAGCAACTGCGAAGACATCAGCATCAGGTAGTCGCGCTGCTTCGGATTCATCGCCGTCGCCATGCGTCGCAACTGATTGGCGAACGCTTCGTTTACCCCCGCTGCCATGGCTCCGACGGCGAAGTCGCTGCCCGACGCTTCGGCGATAAAGCCGCCGACCAGGGCATGCAGGGCGATCTTCTCCGGGCTGCCGGTCTTGAGGTTGAGGTTGCCAACCTGATCGAAGGACACCGCCGCCAAGGAGTTGTAGATCGTCGACTGGAGTATGCCCGCGAGCGTGACATCGCGTCCGAAGGCCTTGGCGACCAAGGCGGCCGATGTGTTGTTGATCAGTTGCTGTCCGGCAAAGTGACCAATGGCCTCCATCGAGCCGAGGTCGACAACCGTCTTGCCATTGACCTGCTTGGTCATGGTCATGTCGCCAAGGTAATGATCGGCTATGCCCGCCGTGATCGTGGCGATCGCGGCGTTGGTCAGGCCGTCCTTGCTGGCGACAGCCTTCAGGCCTGCGCCAAGGTCTCCCTTGTTGTTGATCGTGCCGACCGCACCGGTAGTGGCCAGGCTCGCAGCACCGGCCAACTGCATACCGGACAAGCCCGCACCCGCAGGTCCGAGCATCACCGTCATCAGGATGGCGATCACCATCTGCGCTGCCGGACCAAGGCCAGAGTTGGCGTATTTGAAGCTTGTGTGCACCTCCTGGACCTGGCGCCAATCGACGCCGCCTTGCGCCTCCAGCTCCTTCAGCCAAGCCAGCTTGGGATCGGCGTTGACCATTGCATCAATGGACTCGCGCACCGTCTGCTGATTGACCTGACGTACATCGGCACGAATGCTGCCCACGGCAGAGATCGCGACGTCGCCCGTGGCCACCAGTTCGCTCTGACGCAAGGTTTCGTCGGTGCGCCCCTTGCCCTTCATGCTGAACCAGCCAGCGTCTGACTTGCTCTTCTCGTGACTCTCCTGATGCAGGTCCTTGACCCCTTCGAAGGTGATGTCACCCCCGCTTTCCAGGGTCAGGTCGGCGCCGCTGGTGAGCTTGGCCACCTGGTAGCGTTGGTCGCCATCACTGACGAGGGTCAGGTCGCCACCACTGGTGATCTCGCTGCCGACATGACGCACGTCGGTGACTTCATCGCGCCTGGTCTTCTTGCTGCCGAAGCTGCCTTTGCTCTTTTTCTGGTACAGCGAGTAATCGCTGTCGGTCTCGGCCAGCAGTTCGAGCTGGTCACCGGCGTAGAGGAAGGCCTCGTCGCCCGCGCTGACGCGGCTGGAGATAAGCTTGAGGTCCTCGCCTGCCGTGAGCGAGACATCGCCGCCGGCCTTGAGGTCGGTCGTCACCTGGCGGACATGGTCCTCCTGGCGCGTGACTTTTTTGCTCTTGGCGTAGAAGTGCTCCTCGTTGGCCGCGGAGGCCAGGGTCAGGTCGTTGAGGGCATCGACGGTGATGTTGCGCTTGGCCTCCAGTTCGCTGCCGACGGCGGTGAAGTCGTGGCCGGCGAACATGCCCAGGTCGCGGCCCGCGGTAACCTGCGAGCCGAACTGGGTGATGCTCTCGCTGCTCTGGCGCCCGTTGCGGTACTGGGTGCTCTGCTCGGCCGAGCCGATCAGCAGGTCACGGCCCGTGCGGATCTCCAGGTCGCGGCCGGCCTGCAGCACACCGCCGACGTTGACCATGTCGCGGCCGGTGGACATCGACAGGTCGTTGCTCGCCTCGATGCGCGCGGCGCTGTCCAGGGTCGCCCAGGTGGTGTAGCGGCCCTGCGCCTGCGACTGGGTGCGCTCGTTGACCACGTCGCCCAGCAAGGTGGAGAGGTTGACGTCACGCCCTTTGATGATGCCGCCAGCACCGTTGTACAGGGTGTTGCCCGCCAGCAGGTCGACCCGCCCACCGGCTTCGATCAGCCCGGTGTTGACCAGGTTCTCGCCCGCGCTGGCCGACAGGTTGTTGCTGGCACGCACGGTACCGGGGTTGATCAGGTCGGTGCCGGCGATCAGGGTCACGTCCCGGCCTTCGATCAGGGCGCCGTTGGGTCCCAGCCGGTCATTGGCGTTGGCCAGGTACAACACCGGCACCAGCACTTTCTCACCCATCACCTGGTGCTCTTCGAGCCAGACGATGTCCTGGGTCAGTGCCGCCACCTGCGCCGCCGTCAGGCTGACCCCGACGGACAGGCTCAATTGCTGCTTGCTGGCCAGCGCGTTGTCCATCAGGTGGCGATACAGCGCCTCGTCGGAGGTCTGCCCGTCGATGTAGCGCTTGCCGGTGCGGGCCGTGACCGCCTGCTGGATCAGGCGCTGCTCGTAGAAACCGTCGCCCAGGCGTTTCCAGCTCTTGTCCGGGTCGTAGCCGAGGTTGCCGAGCAGGTAATCCGAACTCATGAACTGCTTGAGGTTGGTCAGCACCGGGTCGGTTTCGATCAGGTACTTGTGCGGCTGGGCGCCGGTCGTGGCGGCGGGTACGCCCTGCACACGGGGGATGCTCAGCGGGTTGATCGCGCTGGCCCGGCTGGAAACGCCGGCGGCCACGCTCGGGCTGACGGCCGCGACCGTCGGCAGTACCGGAGCCGGTTGCGTGATCGTGGCGCCACCGCCCGATCCGCTGGCCAGGCGCGGCGCCTCCACTTGTACAGGGGTGGCCTGGTGGCCTGCGCCCAGTTCGCTGCGGCCTGGCAGCGCCTGCGGCCCCTGCCCCGCCGCGATCGCCTCGACCCTGACGGTGTCGATCCGCGTATCCAGGTCGATGCCCTGGCGCTGGCGCTCGCCCAGTTGACGCTCGCTGGCACTACTCGGCGCCAGCGCCGCGATATCGACAGCGCGCCCCTGCATCTGCGGCAGCGGTTGCTGGCGCTGTTGCAGGTCGATGCTGGCGCCGCCCAGCGTCCAGCTGGCGGGGGCCGGATTAGCCACCGACACGCTGGCCTGGCTGGCGGCCTGGCTGCTCAGGCGGAACAGGCCATTGCCGCTGGTGGGCAGGCTGAAGCCGGGCAGATCCAGCGGGTTGACCTGGCGCTGGGCCAGGTCAGGCGGCAATTGCCGGTTCGGCGCCACCACCGTGCGGGTGAAGGTGGCGGCCGTGCGCGTGTCCAGCGTGCGCCCGGCGTTGGCGCCCGGCGCGTTCCAGGCTTGCTCGACTCCGTTGCTCAACCGCGTGGCGGCTGTGATCGAGACATTGCCACCGGCCTGGATGATTGCCGGCAGGTAGGTCTGGGCATCCCCAGCAATGATCTTTTCGCCAAAGACGTTGGCACCCTTGACCGCAGCGGGCGCTTCGGCACGAACACCCTGAGCGTACAGCGAAGGGGCACGGTAGTTCCTGTTGTAGTAATCGCTGCCCCTCCACGACTGCACGGCAACCGAGCCGAAGTTGAGCCAGTTGGACTGCTCGCGGGGTGGCCCACAGCACCTGAAGCTGTGAGGCAGCAGCCGCGAAGCCTGGCCATCGGCATTCAGGAACCAGAAGTCGTAGGCGTACTGGGCATCGTTGTACCGGTTGTACGCATACATTTCGACCGTATTGACCGACGCATCCAGGTACTTGAAGCTGGTGAAGTTCCCGACTGCGCTACCTTGGTTCTCGAAGGTATCGACCACGATGCTGATGTTGCCGCTGGCCGCCACCTGCGAGTTGCTGTTGGTGAACCGACTGCCACTGATATGCAGATCCTTCCCCGAGGTAATGCTGGCCGCCACGGCATCGGCACCTGTAGGCGCAGATGTGCGAATTTGCTCGACCAGGACGTAATGGGAAGGATCGGACCTGGTGATGCCCAGCCTTGGCGACGTGCAGCTGTAGCAACGAATCCCCAGCGCCGAGGAAATGACCTCACGGTTCACGTTGAAGTTGTTGCGCTCGTTGACCACCTGCGCCGCATTCAGGCTGAAGTTGCCCAGGCTCTGCATCTGCCCCGACAGGTTGCGGATCAGCGTCGCCCGGCTGCCCGGCAGCAGGCCGCCGATGGCGATGTCGCCGATGCCGTACAGGTCCGCCAGGGTGTTGTTCAAGCTGTCCGTGGCCACCTGCATGGCAGCGCCCGAGAAGATCAGCCCACCGCCCTGGTTGGTGATGCCGCTGGCAGTCAGCTGCAGGCCCCCCGAGCCTGCCAGCGTGCCGCTGTTGAGCAACTGCCCGGCGTTGATCTTCAGCATCTGCCCGGCCGTGACGCGGCCCAGGTTGCCCAGTGCCGCAAGGCTGCCCGCGCCGCCCAGGGTCACATTCCCGGCGCCGGCGAGCGTGCCGCTGCTGGCCAGGTCGATGCTGCCCGCATCCAGCGACAGGGCCCCCAGGCTGGTCGCGCGACCGCCCGCGGCGTAACGGCCAGACAACGCCAGCGCCAGGCTGCCGTTGCTGGCGATCAGGCCATCGTTGCTCCAGTTGGTGCCCGTGCCCACCAGGCTTTCGCTTGCCAGCAACTGACCGCTGCCGGTCTGCACCAGCTCACCGACATTGACCGTCAGGCGCGCCGCCTGGATCACGCTGCTGTTGGTCCAGCTCGCGGCGTTCAGGGTCAGGCCGCCAAGGGTGACGATTTCGCCGCCGGCCCCGCCGAGGTTGGCCAGGCCGATATCGAACGTGCCGGCCCCACCATGCACCAGGCGCCCCCCGGCATTGAGGAAGCCCGCCGACTGCAGGCTCAGGTCCTGGTTGGCGATTTCCAGCACGCCGCCACGGTTGTCCAGCGCCCCCGTCAACTGCAGGCGCGTGCCGCCGGCACTGCCCAGGGTACGCAGCTGGCCGCCCTGGTTGTTCAGGCCGGCTGCGCTCAGGCCCAGGCGGCTATCGCTCTCGATGATGCCGCCCGTGTTGAGGAGGCTGCCACGCAACCCGAACTCCACGGACTGGCCGGCGATCTGGCCATTGCCGCCGTTGTCCAGGTCGATGGCGTCGATGCCCAGTTGCCCCAGGGCAAACAGGCCGCCACCGCGGTTGTTCAGGTTGGCGGTGCGTACGTCCAGGGCGCCGGCCTGGGCGGCCAGGCGGCCACTGCTGTTGTCCAGCCCGCCGAGGGCGATCAGCTTGAGCTGGCGCGCCTGGATGATACCGTTCTGGGCATTGCCCAGCAGGCCACCGACCTTGGCATCGAGCAATCCTTGCAGGCTGGCGAGCACTCCGCCACGGTTGTCGACGCTGTCAGCCTCGAGCAGCAGGTTGCCGCCCTGCGCGATCAGCTTGCCGCCCTGGTTGTCCAGCGCGCCGAGGCTGGTGAGGGTGACGGCGCTCCTGGCCTGGGCGGCGCCGGCTTGGTTGCTCACACGTGCGGCGTGCACCACGAGGCTGCCGTCATCGGCGTGGATCAGGCCGTCACGGTCGTTGAGCATGGCGCCCGAGAGGTCCAGCTGGACGTTGCCATTGGCGGCCAGCGTGCCCTTGTCACTATTGTCGAGGCTGGCCCCTGCCAGGCGCAGGCCGGCCTGGCTGACCAGTTGTCCTCCCTGGTTGAGCACCACGGCGGTGCCCCTCACCTGCAAGCCCGCGCCGCTAAGCAGCTTGCCCTGGACGTTGCTCAGCTGGCCGGCGAGGTCCAGGGTCAGGGTGTCCAGCCCGACCAACGTGCCACCTGAGTTGTCCAGGCCGGCGGCGCGCAGGCTGAACGCCGCCCCGCTGTCGATCCGACCGCCCTGGCGGTTGTCCAGGGTGCCGTTTCCAAGGTCCAGGTGCTGCGCCGCGGCGCTGGCCAGGAACCCGCCACGGTTGTCGAGGCTGGCCGCCTTGACCCGGAGCATGCCCTGGCTGACCAGTGCGCCGCCCAGGCTGTTGTCCAGCGCTGCGCCGAGGGTGATCGTCAGGTCGCCCTCCCGGCTGGAGAGCGTGCCGCCGTTGCGATTGTCCAGGCTGCTGGCGGTCAGCTCCAGGCCTTGGCTGCCGGACACCAGGCCGCCCTGGTTGAGCAGCCGGTCGGCGTCCAGCGTCAGGCGCCCGGTACTGATCAGCCGCCCGGCGCCGTTGTCGAGGGTGCGCGCGCCCAGGCTGAAGCCCTGGGCGCTGGAAATTTCGCCCTGGCGATTGTCGAGGTCGCGCAGGTTGGCCAGGGTCAACGGGCCTTTGCCATAAATCAGCCCCGCACGGTTGTCGAGATCACCGGCCAGGCCCTCGAACAGCAAGGCCAGGCTGCCCTCGCTCAACAGGCGCCCACCTTGCTGGCTGAGGCGGGTGGCCTGCACCTGTAGCGCGCCCTTGGCGGAAATCTCGCCGGCATCGTTGCGCAACTGGCCGGTAGTCAACACCAGGCTGTCCTTGCTGCTGATCAGGCCCTTGGCGCTGTTGTCGACCTGGCCGGCCTGCAGTGTCAGGCGTTGCTCGGTCAGCACCTGGCCGCCCTCGTTGTCCAGGTTGGCGGCGTTCAGCTCGAGCAGCTGGCGGGCGTTCACCAGGCCGCCGGCCTGGTTGCCGAGCAGGCCGGCGACGTCCAGGCGCAGGTCCCCCCGGCTGTTGATGTGGCCGCCGGCATTGGCCAGGCTCGCCGCCTTGAGCGCCACGCCTGCGGCGGCGATCTGCCCCTTGAGGTTGAGCAAGGCGCGCTCCACCACCAGGCTCAGGCCCTGCTGGCCGAGCAGCTTGCCGTTGCCGTTGTCCAACTCGGTCGCCGCCAGGCTGAAGGCGCTGGCGCTGGAGATTTCACCGCCCCGGTTGTCGACACGCGCCAGGCGTTTGAGCAGTAACTGACCCGGCGTGTTGATCAACCCCTGCTGGTTATCCAGCTCGCCGTGGTCGAGGTCCAGTTCGATGCGCTGCGCGCTGTACAGGGTGCCGCCCTGCTGACGCAGGCTGGTGACGTTGGCGACCAGGGCCTGCTGGCTGGTGATGCGGCCGCCGCTGTTGTCCACTCGGGCCGCGTCGAGATTCAGGCTGGCGCCACTGGTCAGGCGCCCGCCCTCCTGGTTGTCGAGATTGCCGGTGGTGATGCGCAGCGCATCCTTGGCACTGACCGTGCCGGCCCGGTTGTCGAGGCTGGCGCCGGCCAGGTCGAGACGCCCGTTGGCAATCACCTGGCCGCCACGGTTGGCTACCGCCCCCTGGCTTTCGAGCCACAAGTCGCCGGCGCTGGACAGCAGGCCAGCGTTGTTACCCAGCAGGGCGCCGACCAGGCGCAGCCCACCTTCGCTGGTGATGCGTCCCTGGTCGTTGAGCAGGTCGCCCTCGACCTCCAGGTCCTGGCCGGTGTCACCACGCAACTCGCCGCCGCGGTTGTCCAGGCTGGCGCCACGCAGGTGGACACTGCCGGCGCCGATCAGGCCTTTCTGGTTGAGGGTCACCCGCTGTTCGAGCGTCAACAGGCCCTTGGCCAGCAGCAGGCCCGCGGCGCTGTTGTCCAGGCGCTGCCCGATAAGCGTGACGCTGCCCTTGCCGTTGATCTCGCCGCCGCGGTTGTCCAGGGTGGCGGCCTTGAGTACCAGGGCACCCGTGGCCCCCAGCAGCCCCGCCGCGCGGTTGTCGACCTGGTCGGCGTCCAAGGCCAGCGCCCCCTCGGCCTGGACCTTGCCTTGCCGGTTGTCCAGCGCCCCCAGGCGTGCCTGCAAGTCACCCTTGGCCGACAGCTTGCCCTCGGCATTGAGCACGGTGGCGGCGCCCAGGCCGAGATCGCCATCGGCCTGCACGGTGCCACCTTGGTTATCCAACGCTGCGCCGACCTGAAGCTGCAAACCGCCAAGACTGCCCAGCAATCCGCCGTGGTTGTTCAAGCCGGCGGCACTGAGCTCAAGCCCTCGGGCACTGACCTGGCCGCGCAGGTTGTCGAGCTGGCGGGCGATGCGCACGGTCAGGCGCTCGCCGCCCAGCAGTTTGCCGTCGGTGTTGTCCAGGCTGTCGGCAAGCAACGTGTAGGCCTGCAGGCTGGAAATCTCGCCACGCTGGTTGACCACCTCGCCGAGGTTGCGCAGCACCAGCGAGCCGGGCCCGCGAATCAGGCCGCCGCTGTTGTCCAATCGGCCGTGGTTCAGGTTCAGCTCCAGCCCCTGCAGGCTGAACAGCTCCCCGCCCTGCTGGTCGAGGCCGCTGATACTGGCTGTGAAGGTGCGCGCGGAAATGCTGCCGGTGGCCTGGTTGCCGACCTGCCCAGCCGTGAGCTGCAGACGCTCGCCGCTGCGTACGACACCCGCCTGGCCATTGTCCAGGGTGCCGGTGTCGAGGTTCAGGTTGGCTTCAGCGGTGAGTCGACCGCCGTTGCCGTTGTCGACGCTGGCACTGGCCAGCACCAGGCTGGCGTCAGTCTCGATGCGGCCGCCCTGGTTGTGCAGCCCCTGCGCGACGGTGGCGCGCAGGTCGCCCTTGGCCGAAAGCGTACCTTGCTGGTTGAGCAGGGACGCGCCATCGAGGTTCAGGCTGCCATCGCTGTACAGCCGCCCCGTGCGGTTGTCGAGCAGCGCCGCACTCGGACCCTGGCCACTGGCGGACTGGCCAAGCTGCAGATGCTGGCCCGCGCCGACAGTCCCGCCCCGGTTATCCAGCTGTGCCATGCGCAACTCGACCTGCTGACCGAACAGCAAACCCTTGCTCTGGTTGATCAAGCGGTCCAGCACCAGCGCCAGGTGCGTGCCCGCCAGCACCTTGCCGCCTTCGCTGTTGTCCAGCCGTTCGCCCGCGATGTCGACCCGCGCCAGGCTGGCCAGCCGGCCGCCACGGTTGTCGCTGCTGGCAACCTGCAGGTCGAGCCCCGCGTTGCCGGAGACCAGCCCCCCACCGCTGTTGTCGAGCGCATCACCGCGCAGGGTCAGGCGCCCTTCGGCGACGAATTCGCCGCCTTGCTGACGCAACTGGCGGATATCCGCGCTCACCTCGCCGCGGCCGGCCATGCGGCCCTTGCCATTGTCCACCTCGGCCGCGTCCAGGCGCAGCAACGCACCGGCGGTGAGCAGGCCCTCGCGGTTGTCCAGGTAGCGACCGGCGAACGCCAGGCCCTCCTTGCCACGCAACAGGCCCTTGCGGTTGTCGAGGCTGTCGACGGTCGATTGCAGCTGGCGGTCGGCATGCAGGGTACCCTGCTGGTTATCGACACTGGTGCCGCGCAACGTCAGCAGATCGGCGCCGCTGACCAGGCCGGTGTGGTTGTCCAGGCGCCCGAACGCCAGGTCGATCAACCCCTTGGCACGGATCTGCCCACCCTCGCCGTTGTTCAGCAAGGCGCCCGTGCCGACCCGTAACGCGCCATCGCTGGTCAGGCTGCCACGGCCGCTGTTGTCCAGGCTGCCGGCCTCGACCCGCAGGTCCTGGCCGGTGCTGAGGACCCCGGCACGGTTGTCCAGGGCCCCGGTGATGTTCACGTGGGTAGCCACATCGCCGAGGATCTCACCCCCTCGGTTATCCAGGGACGCGGCACGCACCTGGGTCAGGCCACCGCTGGATACTTCGCCCTCGCCGTTGTCCACGGCGCCGGCGACGTCCAGGGCCAGGTCCTGCTCGGCACCCAGGGTCCCGCCATGGTTGGCCAGGCTGGCGGCACGCAGCTCCAGGCTGGTCGCCGAGACCAGGCCATGGGCGTTGGCCAGGGCGTGCTCCACCAGCACCTTCAGCGCCTGGTCGCTGTGCAGCGTGCCGTTGCCATTGTCGAGGCTGTGGGCGGCCAGGGTGAATCCCCTGGCGCTGGATATCTCGCCGCCACGGTTGTCGACGCCGGCCAGTTGCCGAAGCACCAACTGCCCAGGGGTATGGATCAGGCCGCCGCGGTTGTCCAATGCGCCGAGCGACAGGTCGAGCGTCAGGTCGCCATCGCTGACCAGTTGCCCGCCCGCCTGCTGGTCCAGGCGCCCCAGTTCGGCCAGCAGCCCCTTGTGGCTGGCGATCCGGCCGCCCTGGCTGTTGTCCAGCTCTTTTGCCTTCAACACCAGAAGGTCACCGCTGCGCAGTTGACCAGCCTGGCGGTTGACAAGCACCTCGCTGGTGATTGTCACGGCCCCTGTGCTTTCGAGCAGGCCGGCATCGCCGTTATCCAGGCGCTGGCCCGTGAACACCAGGCGCCCGGCGCCCTTGATCTGCCCGGCCCGGTTGTCCAGCGCCTGCAGCTCGAGGTCGATATCGCCTGTAGCCAGGAGCTTGCCAGTGTGGTTGTCCAGGCCCGCGCCGCCGAGCGAGAGCGCGCCACCGGCGCTGATCAGCCCTGCGCGATTGAGCAGTTCGGCGTCGATGCGCGCGGTCAGTCCGGCATTGCTGACCAGTTCTGCGGCAGTGTTGTCCAGACGGCTTGCATGAACATCCAGCGCCTGCGCGGCAATGCGCCCACGGGCGTTGTCCAGGGCCTGGGCGATACGCAGGATAAGCACCTGCTCGGAGAGCAGCTTGCCGTCCTGGTTGTTGAGGCTGTCGGCAGTCAGGCTGAAGCCCTGCTGGCTGGAGACCTCACCCCGGCGGTTGCCAACCGTGGCCAGGTTGCGCAGCAGCAAGGCGCCCGGGCTCTGCAGCGTGCCGCCTTCGTTGTTCCAGTGGCCACGGGAGAGGTCCAGGGTCAGGCCCTGGGCGGCACTGATGCGCCCCTGGCGATTGTCCAACCCGGTGCTGGTCAGCAGCAGGCTGCCGTTGCCGGCGATCTGCCCCTCCAGGTTGACCAGGCTGCCGGCCTGTAGCACGAAGGCCTGCTCGGCCAGCAACCGGCCACGGCTGTTGTCCAGCTGGCCGGCGACTGTCAGTTGCAGGCCGCCGCGCGCCTGCACGGTGCCGTCCTGGCTGAGCAGGGTCGCGGCGCTCAGGGTCAACTGGTGGCCAGCGATCAGGCCGGCGGTGTTGGCCAGTTGCCCGGCAATCTGCACCCGCAGGTCGTTGCCGCCGAGCAGCTTGCCGGCGCTGTTGTCCAGTTGCCGCGCCACCAGCGCATAGGCCTGGCCGGCGGAGATCTCGCCGCCGTGGTTGTCGACGGTGCCCAGGCGTTGCAGGGTCAGTTGGCCTGGGGTGGTGAGCAGGCCGCCCTCGCTGTTGTCCAGGTGGCCGTCGGCCATGTCCAGGGTCAGCGCCTTGGCGCCGTGCAGCTGGCCTGCACCACGCTGGTCGAGCTGGCCGAGGCGCGCCGTGGCCTGGCCATCGCTGGCGATGCGCCCGGCATTGCGGTTGTCCACGCTGGCCGCCTGCAGTTGCAGGTCCTGCCCGGCGGCCAGGGCGCCGGCGCGGTTGTCCAGGCGTCCGGCGACGGTGATGTCCAATGCCTGCCCGGCGCTCAGCCGGCCGCTTTGGTTGTCCAGCTGGTTGGCGCCCAGCGTGTTGCGCTGCGCCGACAGCTCGCCGCCGCGGTTGTCCAGGGTCTGCGCGGTGACGCGTTGGGCCTGCCCGGCGCTGATCAGGCCGTTCTGGTTGCCCAGGGTCTGTGTCGCCTGCACGGTCTGGTCGCGCCCCGCCAGCACCCTGCTCTGGGCACTATTGTCCAGAGCGGTGCTGGCGATCCGGCTGTCCTGCCCGGCACTGAGGGTACCGCTGCGGTTGTCCAACTGCCCTTGTACCGCGAGGTCCAGGTCACGGCTGGCGACGATGCTCTTGCCGCTGTTGACCAGTTGCCCGCTGGCAATGCTCACGTCCCCCTGGGCGTTGCGGCTGCCATCGGCGCTCACGCCGGCCTCGATCACGCCGAGGTTGGTCAAGGTGCCGGTGGTCTGCAGGTTGATCTGGTTACCGGCGGTAACTGCCTGGCGTGATGTCAGGTCGGTACTGCTGCGCACCTCGATCTGACTGGCGCCGTGCACCGGCCCTTGCAGATCGACACCGGCGGCCTGGAGCCTGACCGCACCGCTGGCGCTGGCCTGTGCCAGACTCAGCTGGCCGTTGGCATCGAGACGAATATCGCCGCCACTGGCAGCCACGTCCCCTGCCAGGCGCACACCGACGCCCGCCTCGGTACCCACCAGGCGAATTGCCCCGGCGTACATGCCGCCCAAGGCACTGGAGTCGATGGCCAGGGCCGGCGCATCGGCCGCGTTGCCGGCGCGCGGCGTCGCGGCCAATGTCTGGGCATCAACGTCGTTGCGCCCAGTGATGACGTTCAGTTCACGCGCCCGCAACTGGGCGTTCAAGCGTGCCGAGCGGGTGATGATGTCGAAGCGTTCGACGTTGTCGGCGTTGAGCCCCGCGCCCTCCAGGGCCACATTGCCGCCATCGACCTGGTAGCCGCTGAGCGCGCCACGGCCATCGAGCACCGGCTTGCCGGTGCTCAGGGTCACTTGCGGCGTGTTGATGAAACCGCAGCCATCGCAGGTGATGCCATGAGGGTTGGCGACGATGACCTTGGCCGCATGCCCGGCCACTTCGGTATAGCCGCGCAGCTGACTGGCGTTGGCACCGTTGACCTCGTTGAGGATGACATTGGCCGCCGCCCCTTGCAGGTTCGGGTTGCCGACGATGATCCCGCCCAGCTGGGTGGCCTGGGTGCGCTCGGTGGCGTTGTTGAGGATCAGCCCCTGCTGGCCGACGTTGTAGTCGCTGAACTGGTTGTGCGACAGCCCGCTGCCGTTGGGCGCGGCGATGTTGATGATCGGCACGCCGTTGCCCGCCTGGCCGAGGCTGGTGCCTGGTCCGCTGACCACCACGCCTTCGGCTGCCTGCGCCCACAGCGGCTGCCAGAACATGGCGTTGGCCAGCAGGAAGGCCAGGCCACGCTTGGGCAGCCCGCAAAAGCGCTCACGGGGCTGAATTTCGGCCGAGCGTTGGCGGGCCAGGAAGGCAAACAGGCGAACGTCCATGTCAGGTCTCGTGAATCAGGCGGTCAGATGAAGAAATCCAGGCGGAAATACACCGGGCGTTCCTTGTCGGTCAGCACGTCGGGGCGTTCCAGGCTGTGGGCGAAGGTCACGCTGGCGGCCATGTGCTGGCCACGGGCGAACAACTCCAGCGAATGGCTGCTGGCACGGCCGTGGTACTCGCCGTTGTAGCGATCGTTGCGGATCACCCCGAGGTCGTAGCCCAGGCCCAGGCCGTACTCGGCCACCAGCGGC
>NZ_JAQMYQ010000062.1:0-28575 GCF_028369275.1 Mitsuaria sp. RG | reverse complement strand
CTCCCACGAGATGTTGCAATGCCTGGAACCCGTGAACTAGCCAATATCGAATAGAGGCCATCCTTCGATGATCGCCCAGCTGCCGCCCCGCGCGCCCGCCGCCCATTACCCTGAATTCCTCGAAGCCCTGAAGAACAGCGGCTTCCGTGGCCAGATCAGTGCCGACTACGGCACCCGTACCGTGCTGGCCACCGACAACTCCATCTACCAGCGGCTGCCCCAGGCGGCGGTGTTCCCGTTGGATGCCGACGATGTGGCGCGGGTTGCCACGCTCATGGCCGAGCCACGCTTTCGCGACATCAAGCTGACCCCGCGTGGTGGCGGCACCGGCACCAACGGCCAGTCGCTGACCGACGGCATCGTCGTCGACCTGTCGCGGCACATGAACAGCATTCTCGAGATCAACGTCGAGCAGCGCTGGGTGCGGGTCCAGGCGGGCGTGGTCAAGGACCAGCTCAACGCCGCGCTCAAGTCCCATGGGCTGTTCTTCGCGCCGGAGCTTTCGACCTCCAACCGCGCCACCGTCGGCGGCATGATCAACACCGACGCCAGCGGCCAGGGCAGTTGCACCTATGGCAAGACTCGCGACCACGTGCTCGAGCTGCACAGCGTGCTGCTTGGTGGCGAGCGCCTGCACAGCCTGCCGATCGACGACGCGGCCCTGGAGCAGGCCTGCGCCGCGCCCGGCCGGGTCGGCGAGGTGTACCGCATGGCCCGCGAGATCCAGCAAACCCAGGCCGGGCTGATCGAAAGCACCTTCCCCAAGCTCAACCGCTGCCTGACCGGCTACGACCTGGCGCACCTGCGCGACGAGCAGGGCCGCTTCAACCTCAACAGCGTGCTGTGCGGCGCCGAAGGCTCGCTGGGCTATGTGGTCGAGGCCAAGCTCAATGTGCTGCCGATCCCGAAGTACGCGGTGCTGGTCAACGTACGCTACACCAGCTTCATGGACGCCCTGCGCGATGCCAACGCGCTGATGGCGCACAAGCCGCTGTCGATCGAGACCGTTGACTCCAAGGTGCTGATGCTGGCGATGAAGGACATCGTCTGGCACAGCGTCGCCGAGTACTTCCCGGCCGATGCCGAGCGCCCGACGCTGGGCATCAACCTGGTGGAGTTCTGCGGCGACGAGCCGGCCGAGGTCAATGCCCGGGTCGAGGCGTTTGTCGCGCACCTGCAGCGCGACACCAGCGTCGAGCGCCTGGGGCATACCCTGGCGGAGGGCGCCGAGGCGGTCACCAGGGTCTACACCATGCGCAAGCGTTCGGTGGGGCTGCTGGGCAACGTCGAAGGCGAGGTGCGGCCACAGCCGTTCGTCGAGGACACCGCCGTGCCGCCGGAGCAACTGGCTGACTACATCGCCGACTTCCGCGCGCTGCTCGACGGTTACGGCCTGGCCTACGGCATGTTCGGCCATGTCGATGCCGGCGTGCTGCACGTGCGCCCAGCGCTGGACATGAAGGATCCGGCCCAGGCCGCGCTGGTCAAGCCGATCTCCGATGCCGTGGCGGCGCTGACCCAGCGCTATGGCGGCCTGCTCTGGGGCGAGCATGGCAAAGGCCTGCGCTCCGAGTACGTGCCGGAATACTTCGGCGCGTTGTACCCGGCACTGCAGCGCCTCAAGGGCGCCTTCGATCCGCACAACCAGCTCAACCCGGGCAAGATCTGCACCCCGCCGGACAGCGCCGAAGGCCTGACCCCGGTGGATGGCGTGACCCTGCGCGGTGACCTTGACCGCAGTATCGACGAACGCGTCTGGCAAAGCTTCGGCAGCGCCGTGCACTGCAACGGCAACGGCGCCTGCTACAACTACGATCCCAACGACGCCATGTGCCCGTCGTGGAAGGCCACCCGCGAACGCCAGCACTCACCCAAGGGGCGCGCTTCGCTGATCCGCGAATGGCTGCGCCTGCAGGGCGAAGCGAACATCGATGTGCTCGCCGCCGCCCAGCGCAAGGCGTCCTGGTTCAAAAGGCTGCCGGCGCGCTTGCGCAACAGCCGTGCGCGCCAGGAAGACTTCTCCCACGAGGTGTACGACGCCATGGCCGGCTGCCTGGCGTGCAAGTCCTGCGCGGGGCAGTGCCCGATCAAGGTCAATGTGCCGGACTTCCGCTCGCGCTTCCTCGAGCTGTACCACGGCCGCTACCAGCGTCCGCTGCGCGATTACCTGATCGGTTCGCTGGAATTCACCATCCCGTACCTGGCCCATGCACCGGGCCTGTACAACGCGGTGATGGGCTCGAAGTGGGTGAGCAGGTTGCTGGCGGACAAGATCGGCATGGTCGACAGCCCGCTGATCAGCCGCTTCAACTTCCAGGCCACCCTGACCCGTTGCCGCGTCCAGGTGGCGAGCGTGCCGGCCCTGCGCGAGCTGACCCCGGCCCAGCGCGAACGCAGCATCGTGCTGGTGCAGGACGCCTTCACCCGCTATTTCGAGACGCCACTGCTGGCCTCGTTCATCGAGCTGGCCCATCGCCTGGGGCACAAGGTGTTCCTCGCGCCCTACAGCGCCAACGGCAAGCCGTTGCACGTGCAGGGTTTCCTCGGTGCCTTCGCCAAGGCGGCGATACGCAACGCCACCCAGCTCAAGAGCCTGGCCGACTGCGGCGTGCCGTTGGTGGGGCTGGACCCGGCGATGACCCTGGTCTATCGCCAGGAGTACCAGAAGGTCGATGGCGTGGAGTGCCCGTCGGTGCTGTTGCCCCAGGAATGGCTGATGAACGTGCTGCCCGAGCAGGCGCCGGTCAAGGCCGACAGCTTCCGCCTGATGGCCCACTGCACCGAGAAGACCAATGTGCCGGCCAGTACCCGGCAGTGGGAGCAGGTGTTCGCCCGCCTGGGGTTGAAGCTGGTCACCGAGGCCACCGGCTGCTGCGGCATGTCCGGTACCTATGGGCATGAAGCGCGGAACCAGGAAACCTCGAGGACCATCTTCGAGCAGTCCTGGGCGACCAAGCTGGACAAGCAGGGCGAGGCGTTGGCGACCGGTTATTCGTGCCGCAGCCAGGTCAAGCGCATGACCGAGAAGCAGTTGCGCCATCCGCTGGAGGTGGTGTTGCAGTACGCGCAGCGCTGAGGCGCGTCATTCGGTGCAGGCCTCTTCGCGGGTAAACCCGCTCCCACAGGATCGTCGCTGCCTTTGATGGCGGTGCTGTACCTGTGGGAGCGGGTTTGATGGAAACGACTTGCAGGGTGACCGCAATGGGGGTGCGGTAAGTCGGGTATGGAAGTCTTCGGTAGGGCTTCTGGACGGTGTGAAAACGCGATGACGGGGATGTCCCGCAGGTCAGCCGTTTTCACACAGTCGGGTGGGGTGCGCGATTATTCCTGGTCGGCGCTGGATTGATCGTCACCGTCCTGGTCGACGGCGGGCGTCGGTTCGGCGTGGGCGGCAACGGATTGCTCTTCGGGGTTCAGGCTTGGGAAGGGAAGATTCGGGATTTCATGCATCTCGTCGTTCCTCGCAAGTGTGAGTGAAAAGGCGGCGCCAGGGCGCATGTGTGGCTTCGAAAAGCTGGGGCAGGATACAGCAGTCTGGATGACAGTTTGAGATTTTTGCCGGGCGCTGGTCGGTTTTAGCGGGCGATCAGCGCACCGCCGACTGTGTTCGGGCGCCGGAAACACTGTGGGAGCAACAGTCTTGTACTGCCTGCGTTC
The DNA here is from genome assembly GCF_028369275.1 of Mitsuaria sp. RG. NCBI lineage: Bacteria > Pseudomonadati > Pseudomonadota > Betaproteobacteria > Burkholderiales > Sphaerotilaceae > Roseateles > Mitsuaria sp. RG. The sequence continues at coordinate 24,918 of NZ_JAQMYQ010000062.1, read as the reverse complement.
GATTCATCGCAGGCTGCGCTCCCCCACAGTTACAGCGCTTGATGTCGAAGCGGCGCGTATCCTGTGGGAGCGGGTTTACCCGCGAACACCGGCGAAGCCGGTGCCATCCACCGCGTCGCTTGCTTCGCGGCTAAAGCCGCTCCCACAGGTACTGCGATATCAGCGACAGACGTCGGCGATGGCCGCCGCCAGCTTCTCCAGGCGCTGCGCATCCGCCCCGGCGATGTTCGCCCGGCCGGTACCGACCATGTACACACTGTGCCGTTCACGCAGCAGGCGCACTTGCTCGGGGTTCAGCCCGGTGTAGGAGAACATCCCGCGTTGCGCGGCGATGTGCGCGAAGCGCTCGGCCAGGCCGTGTGGCGCCAGCGCCTGCACCAGGCCCTGGCGAAGCTCGGCAATGCGCTGACGCATGGCGTTCACTTCCTCGACCCACAGCGCCTTGAGCGCCGGATCACCGAGGATCTCGGCGACCACTGCGGCACCATGGTCCGGTGGCGTCGACCACAGGTTGCGCGCAATGAACGCCAATTGGCTGCGCACATCCAGCAGTTTCTCGGCATCGTGGCTGCACACCAGCAGGGCGCCGGTGCGATCGCGGTACAGGCCGAAGTTTTTCGAGCAGGAGCTGGTGACCAGCAGTTCCGGCAGTTCGGCGGCAAACAGGCGCACCGCCCAGGCGTCTTCCTCCAGGCCGTCACCGAAGCCCTGGTAGGCAAAATCGATCAGTGGCAGCAGGTTGCGGCGCTTGACGATGTCGAGTACCGCGCGCCAGTCGTCCTGGCCCAGGTCGAAGCCGGTCGGGTTGTGGCAGCAGGCGTGCAGTAGCACCACGTCGCCTTCCGGTGCCTGTTCCAGCGCGGCGAGCATGCCGTCGACGTTAAGGCGGTTGTCCTTGCCCACGTAGGGGTAGTGGGACACCTTGAGCCCGGCGCCGGCGAAGATCGTCTCGTGGATCGGCCAGGTCGGGTCGCTCAGCCAGATGCCACGCCCCGGCAGGCAATGGGCGATGAACTCCGCCGCCAGGCGCAGGGCGCCGGTGCCGCCCGGGGTCTGGGTGGCACCGGCGCGCTGGCTGGCCAGCAACGGCGATTCGCTGCCCAGCACCAGTTCGCTGATCAGGCGCCCGAACGCCGCGTCACCATGGCCACCGATGTAGCTTTTGGTGGCCTGGCGTTCGACCAGGCGCTGCTCGGCCTGCTTGACCGCTGCGGGAATCGGCGTCAGGCCCTGGGCGTCCTTGAACACGCCGACCCCCAGGTCGAACTTGGCCGGATTGTCGTCGCGGGCGTAGGCCTCCATCAGCCCCAGGATCGGGTCGCCAGGGACCCGTCCGATGGCCGCGAAGTGCATCACTTGCGCCCTTCGGCGGTTTTGGCGACCTCGTCGGTGCGCGCGCACATGATGAAGTCGTTGCGGTGCAGGCCCTTGATCGAGTGGCTCCACCAGGTCACGGTGACCTTGCCCCACTCGGTCAGCAGGCCCGGGTGATGGCCTTCGGCTTCGGCGATCTCGCCGACGGCGTTGGTGAAGGCCAGGGCGTGCTTGAAGTTCTTGAACAGGAACACGCGCTCGAGCTCCATGTGGCCGTCGCGGGTTTCGATGTTCCAGTCCGGGATCTGCCGGATCAATACCGGCAGTTCCTCGTCGCTGACTTTCGGCGCATCGGCGCGGCAGGCTTCGCAGTGGGCTTGGTTCAAGGCATTCATGGGTGTTTTCCGGTTTGAGTTGTTATCGACAGGGGCGCTCAGGCGGCGACCTTGGGTGGAAACTTCGGTGCGTGCAGGCCCAGCTGCATGGCCTGGTGGACCATGGCCATGATGTCTTCGTGGGCCAGGTCGAACAGGCGTTTCATGTTCGGCAGGACGAAGTACAGGGGCTGCAGGATATCGATGCGGTACGGCGTGCGCATGGCCTCGATCGGGTCGAAGGCCTGGTGCTCCGGCTCGCCGGACAGGCTGTAGACGGTCTCCTTCGGCGAGGAGAGGATGCCGCCGCCATAGATCTTGCGACCCTGCGCGGTCTCCATCAGGCCGAACTCGATGGTCATCCAGTACAGGCGCGCCAGGTACACACGCTGTTCCTTGGTCGCCGCCAGGCCCAGCTTGCCGTAGGTGTGGGTAAATTCGGCGAAGAAGGGGTTGGTCAGCAGCGGGCAGTGGCCGAAGATCTCGTGGAAGATGTCGGGCTCCTGCAGGTAGTCCAGTTCTTCCGGGGTGCGGATGAAGGTGGCGACCGGGAAGCGCTTGCTGGCCAGCAGCTCGAAGAAGGTCTGGAAGGGGATCAGCGCCGGCACGCGGGCGACCTGCCAGCCGGTGGTGGCGCCCAGCACCTTGTTGATTTCGCCGAGCTGGGGGATGCGGTCATGGGGCAGCTTGAGCTGCTCGATGCCGTCCAGGTATTCCTGGCATGCCCGGCCTTCGATCACTTTCAGTTGGCGAGTGATCAGGGTGTTCCACACCGCATGCTCTTGCTGCGGGTAGTCGATAAAACCATGCGCATCGGGCTCGCGTGCCACGTATTGCGTCTGTTTCATGTGGCTCTCCTGGTGAGGGCGTTCTTGTTATGTACAGGACATACCTTAGGAATATCCCTACAAACGCTGCTTTGCACTGGGGTGAAGGGCAGTTAATCGTCGCCGCTCATCCTGAATTCGTAACGATAATTTTACAAAAATACCCTTATCCCGGAAAATCACGGGTGTCGAGCTGGGCAGAAGGTTGATTTTGTCAGCTTATCTTTACGACTTTTCCGCGCGCCGGGTAAAAACCTGGCCGCTTCGAGAGCCTTCATGCGTATCAAAGTGCACTGCCAGAACCGCATCGGCATCCTGCGGGACATCCTCAACCTGCTGGTGGAGTACGGCATCAACGTGCTGCGCGGCGAGGTGGGGGGGGATCACGGCAACGCCATCTATCTGCATTGCCCGAACCTGATCAACCTGCAGTTCCAGGCCCTGCGGCCGAAGTTCGAGTCGATCGCCGGGGTGTTCGGGGTCAAGCGCGTCGGCCTGATGCCCAGCGAGCGCCGGCACATGGAACTCAATGCGCTGCTGGGCGCGCTGGACTTCCCGGTGCTGTCGATCGACATGGGCGGCAGCATCGTTGCCGCCAACCGTGGCGCGGCGCAGTTGCTCGGGGTGCGGGTGGACGAGGTGCCGGGCATTCCGTTGTCGCGCTATGTCGAGGACTTCGACCTGCCGGAGCTGATCCGCGCCAACAAGTCGCGGATCAACGGCCTGCGCATCAAGGTCAAGGGCGATGTGTTCCTCGCCGATATCGCGCCGTTGCAGTCGGAGCATGATGACAGCGAGGCCCTGGCGGGCGCGGTGATCACCTTGCATCGCGCCGATCGCATCGGCGAGCGCATCTACAACGTGCGCAAGCAGGAGCTGCGTGGCTTCGACAGCATCTTCCAGAGCTCGCGGGTGATGGCTGCGGTGGTGCGCGAGGCGCGGCGCATGGCGCCGCTGGATGCGCCGCTACTGATCGAGGGCGAGACCGGTACCGGCAAGGAATTGCTGGCGCGCGCCTGCCATCTGGCCAGCCCTCGTGGCCAGGCGCCGCTGATGGCGCTCAACTGCGCCGGCCTGCCGGAGTCGATGGCCGAGACCGAGCTGTTCGGCTATGGCCCAGGGGCGTTCGAAGGCGCACGGGCCGAAGGCAAGCTGGGGCTGCTGGAGCTTACCGCCGGTGGCACGCTGTTCCTCGATGGCGTCGGGGAGATGAGCCCGCGCTTGCAGGTCAAGTTGCTGCGCTTCCTGCAGGATGGCTGTTTCCGCCGGGTCGGCAGTGACGAGGAGGTGTACCTGGATGTGCGGGTGATCTGCGCGACCCAGGTCGATCTGTCCGAGCTGTGCGCCCGGGGCGAGTTCCGACAGGACCTCTACCATCGCCTCAACGTGCTGTCGCTGCACATTCCGCCGCTGCGCGAATGCATGGATGGCCTGGAGGGGCTGGTGCAGCACTTCCTTGACCAGGCCAGCCGGCAGATCGGCTGCCCGATGCCGCGCCTGGCGCCGGCGGCGATGGACAAGCTTGCTCAATATCATTGGCCGGGCAACGTGCGCCAGCTGGAGAACGTGTTGTTCCAGGCGGTGTCGTTGTGCGAGGGCGGGGTGGTGAAGAGCGAACATATCCGTTTACCGGATTATGGCGCGCGCCAGCCATTGGGCGAGTTTTCCCTGGATGGCGATCTTTCGCAAATTGTCGGGCGGTTTGAAAAGGCGGTATTGGAAAGTTTGATGAGTGAATTTACAAGTAGCCGGGCGCTGGGGAAAAGATTGGGTGTTTCCCATACGACCATTGCCAACAAGTTGCGGGATTACTCGCTGAACAAGTCGGTGGAGTGAGGGTGGCTAACTACCTTGAAAGTTACACTTGTCCCTGTAGGAGCGGCCTTGTGCCGCGAAAGGGCCGCAAAGCGGCCCCGACGATCTTGGCATGCTGCTGAAAACCCGGGGCCGCTACGCCGCCCTTTCGCGGCACAAGGCCGCTCCTACAGGGATCGCGCAAGGCCTGAGGTTGGCGCGGTCGGAGTGGGAGCGGGCTTGCCCCGCGATAAACCTATGGCCTCAGCCGTTGGAACAACCGTTCCCCATCACGCGGTATTCGAGAATGTGCTTCTGGCCCTGGGAGTCCTCGTAGGTCATGCGGGCCGGCACCACTTCACAGACGTTCGGCACTTCGCTCATGGAGATGACGCGGGCGATGTCCAGGTGCTGCGAATAACTGTACTGTTCAACCGGAATCTGCTCGACATCTTTTGCTTCGCCGGCCAATGCCGCGCCGCAAAAACCGCCAAGTACCAATACCAGTAAAGCTTTCATTTTCAAGTTACCTGTCTAAGGTCGTGAGGGGGCACGCGGCGCTTATGGCGCCGCGAGTACAGCAAGTTTCAACTATCGGGATGAGGTACGGATTAACGCTGCCTGCGTGGGGGCTGTTACCAAGTTAATCGCGTTGCCGTTGCTGGCGAGATGAATTTTAGGGAGGCGCCCACGGCTGAAACAGAGGGGGTTTTGATAAAGTCTTTTGACAGAATCTGTAACAATCCCCGTCGAAACCCTGTCTTTTCCTCTCGGAGATAGCTGCATGCCATGTACTAGAGCGGTCGCGCCTGATTGGTGAGTCGACGGCCCGTCGTGTTACTACCAACGTCGAATGGCCTTGGCCGCTCTGGTACAGTTACAAACGGTTCCATACAAAAACAACTATTACACCGAGGTAACACAGATGAGTGCGGCTCCACTGTATCCCGTTCGTCCCGAGGTTGCGGCCAGTACCCTGACCGACGAGGCCACCTACAAGGCCATGTACCAGCAATCGGTGATCAACCCGGACGGCTTCTGGCGCGAGCAGGCCCAGCGTCTGGACTGGATCAAGCCTTTCACCAAGGTCAAGCAGACCTCGTTCGACGACCACCATGTCGATATCAAGTGGTTCGCCGACGGCACTCTGAACGTTTCCTACAACTGCCTGGACCGCCACCTCGAAGAGCGCGGCGACCAGCTGGCGATCATCTGGGAGGGCGACGACCCTTCCGAACACCGCAACATCACCTACCGCGAGCTCCACGAGCAGGTCTGCAAGTTCGCCAACGCCCTGCGTGGCCAGGACGTGCACCGCGGCGACGTGGTCACCATCTATATGCCGATGATTCCCGAGGCAGTGGTCGCCATGCTGGCCTGCGCCCGCATCGGTGCGATCCACTCGGTGGTGTTCGGCGGCTTCTCGCCGGAGGCGCTGGCCGGTCGCATCATCGACTGCAAGTCGAAAGTGGTGATCACCGCCGACGAAGGCCTGCGCGGCGGCCGCCGTACCCCGCTCAAGGCCAACGTCGACCTGGCCCTGACCAACCCTGAAACCAGCAGTGTGCAGAAGATCATCGTGTGCAAGCGCACCGGTGGCGACATCGCCTGGCACCAGCATCGCGACATCTGGTACGAAGACCTGATGAAGGTTGCCTCCAGCCACTGCGCGCCGAAAGAGATGGGCGCCGAGGAGGCGCTGTTCATCCTCTATACCTCCGGCTCCACCGGCAAGCCCAAGGGCGTGCTGCACACCACTGGCGGTTACCTGGTGTATGCCGCGCTGACCCACGAGCGCGTGTTTGACTACCGTCCGGGCGATGTCTACTGGTGCACCGCCGACGTGGGCTGGGTCACCGGCCACAGCTACATCGTCTACGGCCCGCTGGCCAACGGCGCCACCACGCTGCTGTTCGAAGGAGTGCCGAACTACCCGGACATCACCCGGGTGTCGAAGATCGTCGACAAGCACAAGGTCAATATCCTCTACACCGCGCCAACCGCCATTCGCGCCATGATGGCCGAAGGTGAAGCGGCGGTGGCCGGTGCCGATGGCTCCAGCCTGCGCCTGCTGGGCTCGGTGGGCGAGCCGATCAACCCCGAGGCCTGGAACTGGTACTACAAGACCGTCGGCAAGGAGCGTTGCCCGATCGTCGATACCTGGTGGCAGACCGAGACTGGCGGTGTGCTGATCAGCCCACTGCCAGGCGCCACCGCACTGAAGCCTGGCTCGGCGACCCGCCCGTTCTTCGGCGTGGTGCCGGCGCTGGTGGACAACCTGGGCAACCTGATCGAGGGCGCCGCCGAGGGCAACCTGGTGATCCTCGACTCCTGGCCGGGCCAGTCGCGCTCGCTGTACGGCGATCATGACCGTTTCGTCGACACCTACTTCAAGACCTTCCGTGGCATGTACTTCACCGGTGACGGTGCCCGTCGCGACGAAGACGGCTACTACTGGATCACCGGTCGCGTCGACGACGTGCTCAACGTCTCCGGACACCGCATGGGCACCGCCGAGATCGAGAGCGCGATGGTGGCGCATCCGAAGGTCGCCGAAGCGGCGGTGGTGGGCGTGCCGCACGATATCAAGGGGCAGGGCATCTATGTCTATGTCACCCTCAATGTCGGCGAGGAGTCGAGCGAGCAACTGCGCCTTGAGCTGAAGAACTGGGTGCGCAAGGAAATCGGCCCGATCGCCTCGCCGGATGTGATCCAGTGGGCGCCGGGGCTGCCGAAGACCCGTTCGGGCAAGATCATGCGCCGCATCCTGCGCAAGATCGCCACCGGCGAGTACGACGCGCTGGGTGATATCTCCACGCTGGCCGACCCAGGGGTGGTGCAGCACCTGATCGACACCCACAAGGCGATGAGCCTGGCCACCGCCTGAGTCGAAGCGTCGCGGCAAGTCGGCTCCTGAAGGTCGTGGGAGCGGGCTTGCCCCGCGATCAGGCCATCAGTAAAAGCCCCGCCCACACCCGGCGGGGTTTTTGCTTTACTGATGCAGACTGTTACTCCGACATTCATCGGTAACCCTGGCTGTCACCGATTTCGCCCAAATGCGGGGCTTGTGGAAACATTCATGTGCCATTTGAGTGCATTCCTGCGAGCATTTTGTGCAGGGTCGCACGCTGCGCTTGCCGGAATACAAGGCTTTGCCAATAATGGGCCCGCTTATTGCTTTGGGTATAGGTTATTTCTCTTTTGCTCTTGCATATCTCGCAGGAGCTGTCAATATCGCCCGCCGCGGTTCCTGGCGCTTCTGTAATTAGTTGTCGCTTTGAAGAAATATCGACCATCGGGCTGTCGCTAGAATGCCACTCACTCGCTCGTGGTCTGCGACCTTGGTCGAAACCTGCGCGGCTCGCGCTGTACCCATTCGCATATCGGGCAGCCGTTACAACTGCCTTGTATTGCCCCGTACCGATGGAGTTACCTGATGAAGAAGCTCGCACTGCTTGGCGCCCTGGCGCTTTCCGTGTTTTCCCTGGTATCGCAGGCCGATGAGAAGCCGTTGAAGATCGGTATCGAGGCCGCCTACCCACCCTTCGCCTTCAAGCAGCCTGATGGCAGCCTCGCCGGCTTCGACTACGACATCGGCAACGCCCTGTGCGAAGAGATGAAAGCCAAGTGCACCTGGATCGAGCAGGAGTTCGACGGCCTGATCCCGGCGCTGAAAGTGCGCAAGATCGACGCCATCCTGTCGTCCATGTCGATCACCGACGATCGCAAGAAGTCGGTCGACTTCACCAAGCGCTACTACCTGACCCCGGCGCGCCTGGTCATGAAGGAAGGCACCACCGTCAGCGACAGCCTGGCTGAGCTCAAGGGCAAGAAGATCGGCGTGCAGCGCGGCTCGATCCATGATCGCTTCGCCAAGGAAGTCCTGGGCGCGCAAGGCGCCACCGTCGTGCCTTACGGCACCCAGAACGAAATCTACCTGGACGTCGCCGCCGGTCGTCTTGACGGTACCGTGGCCGACGCCACCCTGCTCGAAGACGGTTTCCTGAAAACCGACGCCGGCAAGGGCTTTGCCTTCGTAGGCCCGGCCTTCACCGATTCCAAGTACTTCGGTGACGGTATCGGCATCGCCCTGCGCAAGGGTGACAAGGCCAACGCCGACCGCATCAACGCCGCCATCGATGCGATCCGTGCCAACGGCAAATACAAAGAGATCGAGAAGAAGTACTTCAACTTCGACATCTACGGTCCAGACTCGAAGTAAGCCATCGAGTTTCACCTGTGCAATGGTGCAAACAGCAGAAGCTCTGAGGTTTGCACCATTTTTCATTCCCAAGCCCTGAGGAATTCGAATCATGTTGAAAGGCTATGGGGCAGTCATCCTCGACGGAGCGTGGCTGACGCTGCAGCTCGCCCTGTCGTCGATGGCCCTGGCCATCGTCCTCGGCCTGATCGGCGTGGCGCTGCGCTTGTCGCCGGTGCGCTGGCTGGCCTGGCTGGGGGATCTGTATTCCACGGTGATCCGTGGCATCCCTGACCTGGTCCTGATCCTGCTGATCTTCTACGGCGGCCAGGACATCATCAACCGGGTGGCGCCGCTGCTCGGCTATGACGACTACATCGACCTGAACCCCCTGGTCGCCGGCATCGGCACCCTGGGCTTCATCTTCGGTGCCTACCTCTCGGAAACCTTCCGCGGCGCCTTCCTGGGGATTCCCAAGGGGCAGGCCGAGGCGGGTGCGGCCTACGGCATGAGCGGTGTCCAGGTGTTCTTCCGGATCATGGTGCCGCAGATGATCCGCCTGGCGATCCCGGGCTTCACCAACAACTGGCTGGTGCTGACCAAGGCGACCGCGCTGATTTCGGTGGTCGGTCTGCAGGACATGATGTTCAAGGCCAAGCAGGCGGCGGACGCCACCCGCGAACCCTTCACCTTCTTCCTCGCGGTGGCGGCGTTGTACCTGGTGCTGACCAGTGTCTCGCTGCTGGCGCTGAAGTATCTCGAGAAGCGCTACTCGGTGGGCGTCAAGGCGGCTGAACTATGATCTTCGACTACAACGTCATCTGGGAGGCCCTGCCGCTGTACCTGGGCGGCCTGCTGACCACCCTCAAGCTGCTGGCGCTGTCGCTGCTGTTCGGCCTGCTGGCGGCAATTCCGCTGGGCCTGATGCGCGTCTCCAAGCAGCCGCTGGTGAACATGAGTGCCTGGCTGTACACCTACGTGATCCGCGGCACGCCGATGCTGGTGCAGTTGTTCCTGATCTACTACGGCCTGGCCCAGTTCGAGGCAGTGCGCGAGAGCTTCCTGTGGCCGTGGCTGTCCAGCGCGACCTTCTGCGCCTGCCTGGCCTTCGCCGTCAACACTAGTGCCTACACCGCCGAGATCATCGCTGGCAGCCTCAAGGCCACGCCCCATGGCGAGATCGAGGCGGCCAAGGCCATCGGCATGTCGCGCATGAAGATGTACCGCCGCATCCTCCTGCCGTCGGCCCTGCGCCGGGCGCTGCCGCAGTACAGCAACGAAGTGATCATGATGCTGCAGACCACCAGCCTGGCGTCGATCGTCACCCTGATCGACATCACCGGTGCCGCGCGCACGGTCAACGCCCAGTACTACCTGCCTTTCGAGGCCTACATCACGGCGGGCGTGTTCTACCTGTGCCTGACCTTCATCCTCGTGCGCCTGTTCAAGATGGCCGAACGCCGCTGGCTCGGCTACCTGGCGCCGCGCAAGCACTGACCGCTCTGTGAGATCCGACAGCATGTACAAACTTCAAATCCAAGACCTGCACAAGCGCTACGGCAGCCATGAGGTGCTCAAGGGCGTCTCCCTCGAAGCCAAGGCAGGCGACGTGATCAGCATTATCGGCTCCAGCGGCTCGGGCAAATCGACCTTCCTGCGCTGCATCAACCTGTTGGAGCAGCCGCACGCGGGCAAGATCCTGCTCAACAACGAAGAGCTCAAGCTGGTGGCCGGCAAGGACGGCGCGCTCAAGGCCGCCGATCCGAAACAGCTGCAGCGCATGCGCTCGCGCCTGTCGATGGTGTTCCAGCATTTCAACCTGTGGTCGCACATGACGGCGCTTGAGAACGTCATCGAGGCGCCGGTGCATGTGCTGGGCGTGAACAAGAAGGAAGCGCTGGAGAAGGCCGAGCACTACCTGGCCAAGGTCGGCGTGTCCCATCGCAAGGATGCCTTCCCCGGCCACATGTCCGGCGGCGAGCAGCAGCGCGTGGCCATTGCCCGCGCCCTGGCCATGGAGCCTGAGGTGATGCTGTTCGACGAGCCGACCTCGGCGCTCGACCCGGAGCTGGTGGGCGATGTGCTCAAGGTCATGCAGTCGCTGGCCCAGGAAGGCCGCACCATGGTGGTGGTCACCCACGAGATGGGCTTTGCCCGCGAGGTGTCCAACCAGCTGGTGTTCCTGCACAAGGGGCTGGTGGAGGAGCGCGGCTGCCCGCGCGAGGTGCTGGTCAATCCGCAGTCCGAGCGCCTCAAGCAGTTCCTTTCCGGCAGCCTGAAGTAATCGCTGCAAATTTGCACCATAATGGGGCATGCTGCGCCATCCGCGCGGCATGCCCTGGCGCCACAAGCGCGAACCTTTCCTTCCAGGTTTCGGACCACGCCCTATGACCACCCAGCGAATCGGATTTCTCATCTGGCCAAGCACCAAGCCGCTGACCCTGGCGTTGGCCGAAGAGGTGCTGCAGGTGGCCCAGCGGGTGCATCCGGACGTGGTCTACGAGCTGGCCTATCTGCAGGCCGAAGCCGTGCAGGAGGGTGCCTGGCGCCTGCCGGGCGAGGCCTGGAACGGTCGTCTGGAGGGTTGCCACAAGCTGTTCCTGCTGGCCGACGAGCCGCCGACGGCCATCGGCTCGTCGCTGTCCGCCGCGCTCAAGCAGCTGGCGCGCAGCGGCTGCATGATCGGCGGCCTGTCTGCTGGGGTGTACCCGCTGGCGGCGCTGGGCCTGCTTGATGGCTACCGCGCCGCGGTGCACTGGCGTTGGCAGGATGATTTCGCCGAGCGCTTCCCCAAGGTGATCGCCACCAGCCACCTGTTCGACTGGGACCGTGATCGCCTGACTGCCTGCGGCGGCATGGCGGTGACCGACCTGCTGCTGGCGGTGCTTGCGCGCGATCATGGCGCGGAGCTGGCGGGCGCGGTGTCGGAAGAGCTGGTGGTCGAGCGTATCCGTGAAGGGGGCGAGCGCCAGCGCATTCCGCTGCAGAATCGCCTGGGCTCCAGCCATCCCAAGCTCACCCAGGCGGTGCTGCTGATGGAGGCCAATATCGAGGAGCCGCTGACCACCGACGAGATCGCCCAGCATGTGTGCGTGTCCCGTCGCCAGCTGGAGCGGATCTTCAAGCAGTACCTCAATCGCGTGCCCAGTCAGTATTACCTGGAGCTGCGCCTGAACAAGGCACGGCAGATGCTGATGCAGACCAGCAAGTCGATCATCCAGATCGGATTGTCCTGCGGTTTCTCCTCGGGGCCGCATTTCTCCAGTGCGTACCGCAATTTCTTTGGCGCCACACCGCGTGAAGACCGTAACCAGCGGCGCAGCAGCAGCCCGTTCGAGCTGAGTTCGGCGCCGGCCGAGCGGGGCTGATTTCTCTATTGTCTGTGCCGGCCTCTTCGCGGGTAAACCCGCTCCCACAGGCAATCTGCTGTTTTCAGGTACGGTGCCATCCTGTGGGAGCGGGTTTACCCGCGAAGAGGCCGGTGCAGGCAACCTCTTTTCATATGTGAACGGTCGTTCACCCGATTCCTATCTCCCGTTACACTGCGCGATTGCGACACTGTTTGTCGCATTGCCGAAAACCGCGTGAAAACACGGTTTGGCGCTGTAACAAGTTGTCGCCTGGCAGCAAGGACAGGCGCCGATCAGTCCTTACAATCCCTTCATCGCTCGCCACTTCCAGGCCAGCGTTCCTCTTCAGGAGACTCAGATGTCCGTTGAGCAAGCCCCGGTGCAACGTGCCGATTTCGACCAGGTCATGGTTCCCAACTACTCCCCGGCGGCGTTCATTCCTGTGCGAGGCGAGGGTTCCCGAGTCTGGGACCAGACCGGTCGCGAGCTGATCGACTTCGCCGGCGGCATCGCGGTTAATGCCCTGGGCCACTGCCATCCGGCGCTGGTCAAGGCGCTCACCGAGCAGGCCAACACCCTCTGGCACGTCTCCAACGTGTTCACCAACGAGCCGGCCCTGCGCCTGGCGCACAAGCTGGTGGACGCGACCTTCGCCGAGCGTGCGTTCTTCTGCAACTCTGGTGCCGAGTCCAACGAGGCCGCCTTCAAGCTGGCCCGTCGCGTCGCCCACGACCGCTTCGGCCCCGAGAAGCACGAAATCATCGCCACCGTGAACAGCTTCCACGGTCGCACCCTGTTCACCGTCAGCGTCGGTGGCCAGCCCAAATACTCCGACGGCTTCGGTCCGAAGATCACCGGCATCAGCCATGTGCCGTACAACGACCTGGAAGCGCTGAAAGCGCAGATTTCCGACAAGACCTGCGCCGTGGTCATTGAGCCGATCCAGGGCGAGAGCGGCGTGGTCCCGGCCGACCAGGCCTACCTGGAGGGCGCGCGCAAACTGTGCGACGAGCACAACGCCCTGCTGATCTTCGACGAAGTCCAGACCGGTGTCGGCCGTACCGGCTCGCTGTACGCCTACCAGCACTACGGCGTCACCCCGGACATCCTCACCAGCGCCAAGAGCCTGGGCGGCGGCTTCCCGATCGGCGCCATGCTGACCACCAGCGACCTGGCCAAGCACCTGGCCGTCGGCACCCACGGCACCACCTACGGTGGCAACCCGCTGGGCTGCGCCGTTGCCTGCGCGGTGCTGGATGTGATCAACACCCCGGAAACCCTGGCGGGCATCAAGGCCAAGCATGAGCGCTTCAAGACTCGTCTGGAGAACATCGGCCAGCAAACCGGCCTGTTCACCCAGGTGCGTGGCGTCGGCCTGCTGATCGGCTGCGTGCTGAGCGAGGCCTGGAAAGGCAAGGCCAAGGACATCCTCAACGCCGCCGAGAAAGAAGGCGTGATGGTCCTGCAGGCCGGCCCGGACGTGGTGCGCTTCGCCCCGAGCCTGGTGGTCGAGGATGCCGACATCTACGAAGGCCTGGATCGTTTCGAACGCGCCGTGGCAAAACTGATCAAGGGCTGATCGCCCTTCGCCGGCCCCGAGAAGGGGCTGGCGATACCCGAATTCCAGTGCGGGCACCTGCTTGCAGGTGGTGGCGCGTGCCCGCCGTTTTTCCGTGCCGATGTGATCGGCCCGCTTTCCCGAAAGGAGTGACACCATGCTGGTGATGCGCCCCGCGCAAATGGCTGATCTGAACGAAGTGCAGCGCATGGCTGCCGACAGCCCCATTGGTGTCACCTCGCTGCCGGATGACGCCGGCCGCCTGGGCGACAAGATCGCCGCCTCGGAAACCTCGTTCGCTGCCGAGGTCAGCTTCAATGGCGAAGAGAGCTACTTCTTCGTGCTTGAGGACAGCGCCACCGGCAAGCTGGTCGGCTGCTCGGCCATCGTCGCTTCGGCCGGCTACTCCGAGCCGTTCTACAGCTTTCGCAACGAGACCTTCGTGCACGCCTCCCGCGAGCTGAAGATCCACAACAAGATTCACGTCCTGTCGCTGTGCCACGACCTCACCGGCAACAGCCTGCTGACCAGTTTCTACGTGGTGCCGGAACTGGTGAGCAGCGCCTTCGCCGAGCTCAACTCACGGGGCCGCCTGCTGTTCATGGCCGCGCACCCCGAGCGCTTCGCCGAGTCGGTGGTGACCGAGATCGTCGGCTACAGCGACGAGCAGGGCGAGTCGCCGTTCTGGGACGCCATCGGCCGCAACTTCTTCGACCTCAACTACGCCGACGCCGAGCGCCTGTGCGGCCTGAAGAGCCGCACCTTCCTCGCTGAACTGATGCCGCACTACCCGATCTACGTGCCGCTGCTGGCCGACGAGGCGCAGGAGGCCATGGGCCAGGTGCACCCGCGGGCGCAGATTACCTTCGACATCCTCATGCGCGAAGGCTTCGAGACCGAGCATTACATCGACATCTTCGACGGCGGCCCGACCCTGCACGCCCGCGCCTCGGGCATCCGCTCCATCGCCCAGAGCCGGGTGGTGCCGGTCAAGCTCGACGAGACGCCAGTCAAGGGCGGCCGTCCGTACCTGGTGTGCAACGGCCAGTTGCAGGATTATCGCGCCGTGCTGCTGGAGCTGGACTGGGTGCCGGGCAAGCCGGTCAGCCTGAGCGGCGAAGCCGCCGAGGCCCTGGGTGTCGGCGAAGGCGCCAGCGTGCGCCTGGTCGCGGTCTGAACCGCCGGAACAGAGAGTTTCGCGGCAGGCACAGACCGCCGCACAAGGAGATAGCATGATCGTTCGTCCTGTACGCAGCAGCGATTTACCCGCGCTGATCGAATTGGCCCGCAGCACCGGCACCACCGGCCTGACCACGCTGCCGGCCAACGAGGAGCGCCTCGGCCAACGGGTCGGCTGGGCCGAGAAAAGCTTTCGCGGCGAAGCCGAGCGCGGCGACACCGACTACCTGTTCGTGCTGGAGAACGACGAAGGCATGGTGGTCGGCATCAGTGCCATCGCCGGTGCCGTCGGCCTGCGCGAGCCCTGGTACAACTACCGGGTCGGCCTGACCGTCAGCGCCTCGCAGGAGCTGAACATCTACCGCGAGATCCCCACGCTGTTCCTGGCCAACGACCTGACCGGCAACTCCGAGCTGTGCTCGCTGTTCCTGCGCAGCGACTACCGCAGTGGCCTCAATGGCCGTCTGCTGTCCAAGGCGCGGATGCTGTTCATCGCCGAGTTCCCGCAGCTGTTCGGCAACAAGATCATCGCCGAGATGCGCGGCATGTCCGACGAGGCAGGCCGTTCGCCCTTCTGGGAGAGCCTGGGCCGGCACTTCTTCAAGATGGAGTTCAGCCAGGCCGACTACCTCACCGGCGTGGGCAACAAGTCGTTCATCGCCGAACTGATGCCCAAGTTCCCGCTGTACACCTGCTTCCTCTCGGAAGCGGCGCGCAGCGTCATCGGCCGCGTGCACACCGACACGGAGCCTGCGCTGGCCATGCTCAAGCGCGAAGGCTTCAACTACCAGGGCTACGTCGACATCTTCGACGCAGGTCCCGCCATCGAGTGCGAGACCTCGAAGATCCGCGCCGTGCGTGACAGCGAGACCCTGGTACTGGCCGTCGGCACCCCGGGTGACGACGCCACCCCTTACATCATTCACAACCGCAAGCGCGAAGACTGCCGCATCACCGCCGCACCGGCGCGCCTGGCGGCAGGCACCCTGGTGGTCGATCCGCAGACCGCCAAGCGCCTGCGCCTGGGCGCTGGCGACAATGTCCGCGCCGTGCCGCTGTCCGCCGGTCGGGAGGCCCAGTAAATGAACACGCATTACATCGCAGGCCACTGGCTGGCCGGCCAGGGTGAAACCCTGCAGTCGCTCAACCCCGTCACCCAGGCGCTGATCTGGCAAGGGCAGGGCGCCGACGCCGCCCAGGTCGAAACCGCCGTGCAGGCCGCCCGCCAGGCGTTCCCGGCCTGGGCATCGCTGAGCCTGGAGGCGCGCATCAGCGTGCTGGAGGCCTTCGCCGAGAAGCTCAAGGCCAATGCCGAGGCGCTGTCGCGCTGCATCGGCGAAGAAACCGGCAAGCCCCTGTGGGAGTCGGCCACCGAAGTGACCAGCATGGTCAACAAGGTCGCCATCTCGGTGCAGAGCTACCGCGAGCGCACCGGTGAGAAGAGCGGCCCGCTGGCCGATGCCACCGCCGTGTTGCGGCACAAGCCCCATGGCGTGGTGGCGGTGTTCGGCCCGTACAACTTCCCCGGCCACCTGCCCAACGGCCATATCGTTCCGGCGTTGCTGGCCGGCAACTGCGTGGTGTTCAAGCCCAGCGAGCTGACCCCCAAGGTCGCCGAGCTGACGGTGCAGTGCTGGATCGAGGCCGGCTTGCCGGCCGGCGTGCTCAACCTGGTCCAGGGCGCCCGCGAAACCGGCGTGGCGCTGGCTGGCAACCCGGGTATCGATGGCTTGTTCTTCACCGGTTCCAGCCGCACCGGCAACCTGCTGCACCAGCAGTTCGCCGGCCGCCCGGACAAGATCCTCGCCCTGGAAATGGGCGGTAACAACCCGCTGGTTGTCGATGAGGTCAAGGACCTGGACGCTGCGGTGTACACCATCATCCAGTCGGCGTTCATCTCCGCCGGTCAGCGTTGTACCTGCGCCCGCCGCCTGCTGGTGCCGCAGGGCGACTGGGGTGACGCGCTGATCCAGCGCCTGGTCGAGGTGAGCCGCAGCATCAGTGTCGGTGCCTTCGATCAGCAGCCCGCGCCCTTCATGGGTTCGGTGATTTCGCTGCAGGCCGCTCGCGCACTGCTGGCGGCCCAGGCCGAGCTGCTCGGCAAGGGCGCCGTGGCATTGCTGGAGATGACCCAGCCACAGGCCGGCGCTGCCTTGCTCACGCCGGGCATCATCGATGTCAGCGCCGTGGCCGAGCGCCCGGACGAAGAGTTCTTCGGCCCGCTGCTTCAGGTGATCCGCTACGCCGACTTCGACGCGGCGATCGAGGAGGCCAACAACACCCAGTACGGCCTGGCCGCTGGGCTGCTGTCGGACTCCAACGCCCGCTACCAGCACTTCTGGCTGCGCAGCCGCGCCGGCATCGTCAACTGGAACAAGCAGCTGACCGGCGCCGCCAGCAGCGCGCCGTTCGGTGGCGTCGGCGCCAGCGGCAACCACCGCGCCAGCGCCTACTACGCGGCGGACTACTGCGCCTACCCCGTGGCTTCGCTGGAGACCGCGAGCCTTGCACTGCCGGCGACCCTGACGCCGGGCGTCACCCTATAACAACAGGTCTCGGAGCCTTGCCGATGAAATCCTTTGAAGTGAATTTTGATGGCCTGGTGGGGCCGACCCACAACTACGGCGGCTTGTCGTACGGCAACGTGGCCTCGCAGAGCAACAGCCAGCAGGGTTCCAACCCGCGCGAGGCGGCGCGCCAGGGCCTGGCGAAGATGAAGGCGCTGATGGAAATGGGCTTCCAGCAGGGCGTGCTGGCCCCGCAGGAGCGTCCGGACGTGGCCGCGCTGCGTCGCCTGGGCTTCACCGGCAGCGATGCCGAAGTGATCCAGCGTGCGGCCAAAGACGCAATGCCGCTGTTGGTCGCCAGTTGCTCGGCCTCGAGCATGTGGGTGGCCAACGCCGCCACCGTCAGCCCCAGCGCCGATACCGCCGATGGCCGCGTGCATTTCACCGCCGCCAACCTCAACTGCAAGTACCACCGCAGCATCGAGCACCCGACCACCAGCCGCGTGCTGGGCGCCATGTTCAGCGATGACAAGGTCTTCGCCCACCATGAGGCGCTGCCGGCGGTTGCCCAGTTCGGCGACGAA
Source organism: Mitsuaria sp. RG (assembly GCF_028369275.1). Classification (NCBI taxonomy): domain Bacteria; kingdom Pseudomonadati; phylum Pseudomonadota; class Betaproteobacteria; order Burkholderiales; family Sphaerotilaceae; genus Roseateles; species Mitsuaria sp. RG. The sequence goes on along the minus strand of NZ_JAQMYQ010000062.1, from coordinate 7,230 downwards.
GGCGCGGCCAACCACACCCGCTTCTGCCGCGCCTATGGCGAGGCCGGCGTCGAGTTCTTCGTCTATGGCCGCAGCGCTTTCGACAGCCGCTATCCCGCGCCGCAGAAGTATCCGGCGCGCCAGACCCTGGAAGCCTCCCAGGCCGTCGCTCGCCTGCACGGGCTGAGCGATGAAGGCGTGGTCTACGCTCAACAGAATCCGGCGGTGATCGATCAGGGCGTGTTCCACAACGACGTGATTTCGGTGGGCAACGGCGAGGTGCTGTTCTATCACGAGGACGCGTTCCTCGAGACCGACACCGTGCTCGGCCAGCTGCAGGCTAAACTGGCCAGCAAGGGCGGCAACTTCCAGGGTATCTGCGTGCCGCGCGCGGCGGTGACGGTGGAGGACGCGGTGCGTTCCTACCTGTTCAACAGCCAGCTGCTCAGCCGCGAAGACGGTTCGATGCTGCTGGTGGTGCCGGAGGAGTGCCGCAACAACGAGCGCGTCTGGGCTTATCTGAGCCAGCTGACCAGCCAGGGCGGCCCGGTGAAGGAGGTCAAGGTTTTTGACCTCAAGCAGAGCATGCAGAACGGTGGCGGCCCGGCTTGCCTGCGTCTGCGCGTGGCGCTGAAGGAAAACGAACTGGCGGCGGTCAATCCAGGCGTTATCATGACCGCCTCGCTGTACGACACCCTGGTGCAGTGGGTCGACAAGCACTACCGCGATCGCCTCGGCGAAGCGGACCTGGCCGACCCGCAGCTGCTGGTGGAATGCCGCACGGCCCTGGATGACCTGACCCAGATCCTCAAGCTGGGCTCGGTGTATCCGTTCCAACGCCAACCTTGATAGAGAGAAATTGCAATGTCCGACGCCCTGCGCCTGATCCTGGAAGATGAAGACGGCACCCAGCTGGAAACCTCGTGCACCCGTTTTGCCGTGGTCTGGCAAGGCAAGGAAGTGTGGATCCAGCAGGACGGCCGCGGCCAGCTGCTGATCGGCGTCGATGTCGAGGAAGACGACACCGAGTACGCCAACCTGCTGCTGCGCCCGATGGCCACCAACCTGGTCAGCCTGCAACTGGAAATGGAACCGGCCGACGTTGCCGGTGACGACGACCACGTCCACGGCCCGGACTGCGGCCACCACCACTAAGGAAGCGCCTATGCTCGCCCTCGGCAAACTGCTTGAGCTGACCCTGACCGATCACGAACCGGCCGAGAAGACCCAAGTGACCACCCGGGGCGTGCGTTTGCGCTGGCTGGGGGAGGGCGCACTGGAAGTGCGCCCGCCCGAAGGTGAGGATTGCGGGCTCGACCTGCTGTTGTCGGCCGGTATCCATGGCAACGAGACGGCGCCGATCGAGTTGCTCGAAAGGCTGCTGCACGGCGTGGCCAACGGCAAGATCAAGCCGCGTGCGCGGGTGCTGTTTTTGTTCGGCAACCCGGCGGCGATCCGCAAGGGCGAGCGCTTCATCGAGCAGGACATCAACCGCCTGTTCAATGGCCGCCACGAACTCTCCAGTGGCTTCGAGGCGCTGCGCGCCGCGGAGCTTGAGCAGTTCGCCCGGGTGTTCTTCAGCAAGCCTGAGCGCACTCGTTTGCATTACGACCTGCATACTGCCATCCGCGGGTCCAAGATCGAGCAGTTCGCCTTGTATCCCTACAAGGAGGGCCGCACGCATTCCCGACGTGAACTGGCGCGCCTGGCTGCGGCAGGGATGGAGGCAGTGCTGTTGCAGAGCAAGTCTTCGATTACTTTCAGTGCCTTCACCTATGAGCAGCTGGAGGCCGAGGCCTTTACCCTCGAATTGGGCAAGGCGCGGCCATTTGGGCAGAACGAAGGCGTCAATCTCGACAAGCTCGAAGAACGCCTCATCCAGATCATCGAAGGTACCGAGCCTGAGACCGGCGACTCGCTCGATAGCCTGAAGCTGTTCAGCGTCGCCCGCGAGATCATCAAGCACAGCGACAGCTTCCACCTGCACCTGCCGGCGGACATCGAAAATTTCTCCGAGCTCAGCAAGGGCTACCTGCTGGCCGAAGACCTGGCCGAGACGCGCTGGGTGGTGGAGGAGGAGGGCGCGCGAATCATCTTCCCCAACCCCAAGGTGAAGAACGGGCTGCGCGCCGGGATCCTGATCGTACCGGATTCGGGGCAACGGCTGGCTTAAGCCTTGCGCGATCCCTGTAGGAGCGGCCTTGTGCCGCGAAAGGGTCGCAAAGCGACCCCGGCAATATCTGCTTTGCTGCTGAGATCCTGGGGCTGCTTTGCAGCCCTTTCGCGGCACAAGGCCGCTCCTACAGGAACGCTCAGCGCTTGGCCGGTTTTGGATCCCTTTGGTGATGAAATTCTTTTAATTCACCAACCTGTTAATTTTCCCCGTCCCGGGACCGTAATTGGCTTGCCAGTAGCGAAACGCTGGCTTTAGCATCGCGGTCATGCCGTTTTCAATTGCTGTAGTCCGACAAACCGTCCATTCGACGGTTTCTATCGCATAAACACACTGCACCGAGACTGCAGGACCGATATAATGCGGCCCTTTGCCGTCGTTTCGTCGATTCGACGTGTGGCCGCCGTTTCCGTGGAAGAACCTATGAAAAGCGCAGAAATCCGTGAAGCCTTCCTCCGCTTCTTCGAAGAGCAGGGACATACTCGCGTTGCCTCCAGCTCCCTGATCCCGGGCAATGACCCGACCCTGCTGTTCACCAACGCCGGCATGAACCAGTTCAAGGACTGCTTCCTCGGCCAGGAAAAGCGCGCCTATACCCGCGCCGTGAGCAGCCAGAAGTGCGTACGCGCCGGTGGCAAGCACAACGACCTGGAAAACGTCGGCTACACCGCCCGTCACCACACTTTCTTCGAGATGCTGGGCAACTTCAGCTTCGGCGACTATTTCAAGCGCGATGCCATCACCTTCGCCTGGACCTTCCTGACTTCGGACAAGTGGCTGAACCTGCCGAAGGAAAAACTGTGGGTCACCGTCTACGCCAGCGACGACGAGGCCTACGACATCTGGACCAAGGAAGTCGGCGTGCCGGCCGAGCGCATGGTGCGCATCGGTGACAACAAGGGCGCCCCGTACGCCTCCGACAACTTCTGGACCATGGGCGACACCGGTCCGTGTGGCCCGTGCACCGAGATCTTCTACGACCACGGCGCCGACATCTGGGGCGGCCCACCCGGCTCGCCGGAAGAAGACGGCGATCGCTACATCGAGATCTGGAACAACGTCTTCATGCAGTTCAACCGCACCGCCGACGGCGTCCTGCACCCGCTGCCGGCGCCGTCGGTGGATACCGGCATGGGCCTGGAGCGCATCAGTGCGGTGATGCAGCACGTGCACTCGAACTACGAGATCGACCTGTTCCAGAGCCTGCTGGCCGCTGCCGCCAATGCCATCGGTTGCGCCAATGACGACCAGCCATCGCTGAAAGTGGTTGCCGACCACATCCGTTCCTGCGGCTTCCTGATCGCCGACGGCGTGCTGCCGTCCAACGAAGGCCGCGGCTACGTGCTGCGCCGCATCATTCGTCGCGCCTGCCGCCACGGCAACAAACTGGGCGCCAAGGGCAGCTTCTTCCACAAGATCGTCGCCGCGCTGGTGGCCGAGATGGGCGAAGCCTTCCCTGAGCTTACGAGCCAGCAGGCGCACATCGAGCGCGTGCTCAAGACCGAGGAAGAGCAGTTCGCCAAGACCCTCGAGCAGGGCCTGCGCATCCTCGAGCAGGACCTGGCCCAGCTGCAGGGCCAGGTCGTGCCAGGGGATGTGGTGTTCAAGCTGTACGACACCTATGGCTTCCCCATGGACCTGACCGCCGACATCGCCCGCGAGCGCGAGCTGACCATCGACGAAGCCGGCTTCGAGCGCGAGATGGAAGCCCAGCGTGAGCGTGCCCGCTCCGCCAGCGCCTTCGGCATGGACTACAACAGCCTGGTCAAGGTCGACACCGCCACCGACTTCCTCGGCTATGACGCCACCGAAGGCCAGGGCAAGGTCATCGCCCTGTACAAGGACGGCCAGGCCGTCGAGCAACTGGCTGAAGGCGAGGAGGGCGTCGTGGTCCTCGATCGCACCCCGTTCTACGCCGAGTCCGGCGGCCAGGTCGGTGACTGCGGCTACCTGCAGGCCGGCGCCGCGCGCTTCGACGTGCGCGACACCACCAAGACCGGTGGTGCCTTCCTGCACCACGGCGTGGTCGCCAGCGGCGCCCTGACTGTCGGTGCCGCAGTTGATGCCCGCGTCGATGCCGACGTGCAGCACGCCACCTCGCTGAACCACTCCGCCACCCACCTGCTGCACGAAGCCTTGCGCCAGGTGCTGGGCGAGCACGTGCAGCAGAAGGGCTCGCTGGTCGACAGCCAGCGCCTGCGTTTTGACTTCAGCCACTTCGAGGCGGTCAAGCCAGAACAGATCAAGGCCCTGGAAGACATCGTCAACCGCGAAGTGCGTCGCAACACCGAGGTACAGACCGAGCTGACCGACATCGAGACCGCCAAGGCCAAGGGCGCCATGGCGCTGTTCGGTGAGAAGTACGGCGACACCGTGCGCGTGCTGAGCATGGGCGGTGACTTCTCCGTCGAGCTGTGCGGCGGCATCCATGCCAAGCGCACCGGCGACATCAGTCTGTTCAAGATCATCAGCGAAGGCGGTGTGGCCTCTGGCGTGCGCCGTATCGAAGCGATCACCGGCGCCGCCGCGCTGGCCTACCTGAACACTGCCGAAGAGCAGGTCAAGGAAGCCGCGCAGCTGGTCAAGGGCAATCGCGACAACCTGATCGACAAGTTGTCGGCTGTGCTCGAGCGCAACCGCCAGCTGGAAAAGCAGCTCGAGCAGCTGCAGGCCAAGGCCGCCAGCGCCGCCGGGGATGATCTCTCCAACGCGGCCGTTGAGGTCAAGGGTGCCAAGGTCCTCGCCGCCCGCCTGGATGGGCAGGATGGCAAGGCGCTGCTGGCGCTCGTCGATCAACTGAAGAACAAGCTCGGCCACGCAGTGATCCTGCTGGGCAGCGAGCATGAGGGCAAGGTCGTGCTGGTGGCTGGCGTGACCAAGGACCTCTCCAGCCAACTCAAGGCTGGCGACCTGATGAAACAAGCTGCTGCGGCGGTCGGTGGCAAGGGCGGCGGTCGTCCTGACATGGCCCAGGGCGGTGGCGTCGACGTCGCCGCGCTGGACCAGGCGCTGGCCCTGGCCGTGCCGTTCGCCGAGCAGGGACTTTGAGATGGAGGGGGCGCCGGTCTAGTCGGCGTCCCCGCCATGTTGGATTGTTTTTTGGGGCCCTTGAGGGCTGAGGCACCTTTGAAATGGCGTTGATCGTACAGAAATTTGGCGGTACCTCTGTCGGTTCCATCGAGCGGATCGAGCAGGTTGCCGACAAGGTCAAGAAATTCCGCGAGCAAGGCACCGACCTGGTGGTTGTGCTGTCGGCGATGAGCGGGGAAACCAATCGCCTGATCGACCTGGCGAAGCAGATCACCGACAAGCCCGAACCCCGCGAGCTGGACGTGATCGTCTCGACCGGCGAGCAGGTTACCATTGCCCTGTTGTCCATGGCCCTGATGAAGCGCGGCGTGCCGGCGGTGTCCTACACCGGCAACCAGGTGCGCATCCTCACCGACAGCGCGCACAACAAGGCGCGCATCCTGCAGATCGACGACCAGAAGATCCGCGCCGACCTCAAGGCCGGCCGTGTCGTGGTGGTCGCCGGTTTCCAGGGCGTCGACGAGCACGGCAACATCACCACCCTCGGCCGTGGCGGCTCCGACACCACCGGCGTGGCCCTGGCGGCGGCGCTGAAGGCCGACGAGTGCCAGATCTACACCGATGTCGATGGCGTCTACACCACCGACCCGCGTGTGGTGCCCCAGGCCCAGCGCCTGGAGAAGATCACCTTCGAGGAGATGCTGGAAATGGCCAGCCTCGGCTCCAAGGTGCTGCAGATCCGCTCGGTGGAGTTCGCCGGCAAGTACAACGTCCCGCTGCGCGTGCTGCACAGCTTCAAGGAGGGTCCGGGTACCCTCATTACCATTGATGAAGAGGAATCCATGGAACAGCCGATCATTTCCGGTATCGCCTTCAACCGTGATGAGGCCAAGCTGACCATTCGTGGCGTCCCGGATACCCCAGGCGTCGCCTTCAAGATCCTCGGCCCGATCAGCGCCGCCAACATCGAAGTCGACATGATCGTGCAGAACGTCTCGCACGATAACACCACCGACTTCACCTTCACCGTGCACCGCAACGAGTACGAGAAGGCGCTGAGCGTGCTGGAGAACACCGCCCGCGAAATCGGCGCGCGTGAAGTGATCGGCGACACCAAGATCGCCAAGGTGTCGATCGTCGGCGTCGGCATGCGCTCCCACGCGGGCGTTGCCAGCCGCATGTTCGAGGCCCTGGCCAAGGAGAGCATCAACATCCAGATGATCTCCACTTCCGAGATCAAGGTCTCGGTAGTGATCGAAGAGAAGTACCTGGAGCTGGCCGTACGCGCGCTGCACACCGCGTTCGAACTCGATGCGCCTGCCCGACAGGGTGAGTGACACGCTGCCTGGAGGGGCGCGGCTTGCCGCGCCCTTCGCGTTTCTGGCCACTGCGGCTGTCCCTGTCCAGGCAGCCGTGGTGGTCGATCCGGGCCAGTGCCGTCGTCCCCGGCCAGGCCCTGCTTTTCAAAGACTGTTGTCCCTGAAGATTCATGTGAGGAGAAAACTATGCTGATTCTGACTCGTCGGTGCGCCGAGAGCCTGATCATTGGTGACGGTGAGATCACCGTGACGGTCCTGGGTGTCAAAGGCAACCAGGTGCGTATTGGCGTTAGCGCGCCCAAGGAAGTGGCTGTTCACCGCGAGGAAATCTACCTGCGGATCAAGAAAGAGAAGGACGAGGAGCCAAGCCTTTAATTTTTTTGAAGTTTTTTTCAAAAAAAGGGTTGCAAACGAGGAAGGGTGTGTTTAATATTCGCCTCGTGTTGCGGTGAGGTGGCCGAGTGGCCGAAGGCGCTCCCCTGCTAAGGGAGTATACCTCATAAGGGTATCGGGGGTTCGAATCCCCCCTTCACCGCCATTATTTGCCTGGAGCGCTTAAAGCGTTCCGAATGGCACAGCAAGACACGGACTCATAGCTCAGCTGGATAGAGTACTCGGCTACGAACCGAGCGGTCGGAGGTTCGAATCCTCCTGAGTCCGCCACTTTTGAAGTGGCTTTGCCTGCAAGGCTGCTTCAATCCACCAGTGGTAATCTGGTCTAAAACTACC
>NZ_JAQMYQ010000061.1:0-28904 GCF_028369275.1 Mitsuaria sp. RG | reverse complement strand
CCTGATAAGCCATGGTTGTAAGCCTTGTGCGCTCGACGCGATGTTTCGATGGGCATTGCCGCCGCCTCACCTGTCTCAAGCCTTGCGCCAAGGCTGGCAACCATGGCCTGACAGGTTCGGCACGTTGCAACAAATGTGGGAGCGGGCTTGTCCCGCGATGCGCCGCGCGGGCGGCGCTCGATCTCGACACCCCTGAAAATCTTCATCCGTTCACCCCACCTTTTTCACAAATGTTCATTTCCCTGTCATCCGATCAGTTTTTTCTATAAAGACTGACTGGCAGCCGCCTGTTCATTGCGCTAGTATTTTCGAAAACGAACATCAATGTTCATATTCGATGTGAACAGCCCCAGGAGGCCTTGCCCGTGTCCCAGCCCGTTTCGTCCCAGCCACCACTCCAGGACTGCTACGACCTCGCCGTGATCGGCGGTGGCATCAATGGCGTCGGTATCGCTGCCGATGCCGCCGGGCGCGGCCTGAAGGTGTTCCTTTGTGAAAAGGACGACCTGGCACAACACACCTCCTCGGCCAGCAGCAAGCTGATCCACGGCGGCCTGCGCTACCTGGAGCACTACGAGTTCCGCCTGGTGCGCGAAGCGCTGGCCGAACGCGAAGTGTTGCTGGCCAAGGCGCCGCATATCGTCAAGCCCATGCGCTTCGTGCTGCCCCATCGCCCGCACCTGCGCCCGGCGTGGATGATCCGCGCTGGCCTGTTCCTCTATGACCACCTGGGCAAGCGCAAGCGTCTGGGCGCCTCGCGCGGCCTGCGCTTCGGCCCGGGCTACCCGCTCAAGCCGACCATTACCCGCGGCTTCGAATACGCCGACTGTGCGGTGGACGATGCTCGCCTGGTGGTAGTCAACGCCATGGCCGCCCGGGAAAAGGGCGCGCACATCCACACCCGCACCCGCTGCCTGCGCGCCGAGCGCGTCGATGGCCTGTGGCAGGTGGAACTGCAGCATGCCGACGGCAGCCTGCAGAACATCCGCGCCCGGGCACTGGTGAACGCGGCCGGCCCCTGGGTCGCCAGCTTCATCAAGGACGACCTCAAGCTCGACGCGCCGTACGGCATCCGCCTGATCCAGGGCAGCCACCTGATCGTGCCGCGCCTGTACGAAGGCGAGCACGCCTATATCCTGCAGAACGAAGACCAGCGCATCGTCTTCTGCATCCCTTACCTGGACCGCTTCACCCTGATCGGCACCACCGATCGCGAGTACAGCGGCGACCCGGCCAAAGTGGCGATCACCGAGCAGGAAACCGACTACCTGCTCAAGGTGGTCAACGAGCACTTCAACCACCAGCTCAGCCACGCCGATATCCTGCACACCTATTCCGGCGTACGTCCGCTGTGCAACGACGAGTCGGACAACCCGTCGGCCGTCACCCGCGACTACACCCTCGCGTTGTCCGCTGCCCAAGGCGAGGCGCCGCTACTGTCGGTGTTCGGCGGCAAGCTGACCACCTACCGCAAGCTGGCCGAGTCGGCCATGGCCGAACTGCAACCGTTCTTCACCCAGATGCGTGGCAGCTGGACCGCCGGCGCACCGCTGCCGGGCGGCGAGAGCATGACCACCGTACAGGCGCTGGTCGATGCCGTGCTGGCACGCCATGACTGGTTGCCGGTGGACATCGCCAAGCGTTGGGCCGTCACCTACGGCAGCCGCGTATGGCGCCTGCTCGAGGGCGTGGAAGGTCCAGAAGGCCTGGGGCAATCCATTGGCGGCGGGCTGTTCAGCCGTGAAGTGGACTACTTGCGCGAACAGGAATGGGCGGTCGATGCCGCCGACATCCTCTGGCGCCGGACCAAACTCGGCCTGTTCACCTCTGCCGCCGAGCAGCAGGCACTCGAGGAGTACCTGCTACAGAACCAGGCTCGCGTCCAGGCTGCCTGATCACGCCTCGGCGACAGGCACAGCCGGCAGGAGGCGGGCGTACGCCTCCTGCGCCAGACTCAGGCGCAGCGCCTGCAGCGAGGCTTCGTACTTCACCCTCAGGGCCTCGGATCGAACCAGGTACATCTGCTCGGACAGCGACGCGGCCTGTGTCAATTGCTCATCGAGGGCAGAGACCAAGGCATCGACCCTCTCCGGGTAGCGCACATGCACAAAGCTGTCCCAAAACGGGCGTTGTGCCAGCGCCTCGCTCAGCCGTTGCGGCGTCTCCTCCCGCAGGACCTGAAGCCTGGCCGTGATCAGGTCACCCGGCGACACCCTGGCATCCATCAGGTAGTACATGCCGTCAGGCTGGGCAGGAAGGCCCAGCGGCTCGGCCAGATGCGTCCGATAGGCCATATAGACTTCGATCGGGTCCACCTCCCCACCTCTACGCTCGAGCTCCTGCACCTTGCGCGCAGCCAGCGTATTGACCTCATCCAGCCGATACAACGCCCGGCCGGCCTTCAGCAAGGCCTCCTCACGCTCGACCAGGCGCGTTCCCGCCGAAGCACGCTCCACGTACAACGTGACCTCCAGTTCGCTGAGGATCAGCAACAATCGATCCTCGCAGGCACGCTCCCCGCCAGCCTGGGCGAACATCACTGCACGCAGCTCGGTGTTCTGCTCGCACGCCTCGATCATTCGCCAGATGCGCCTGCGATAGAAATCGTCATGCTCGCGAAAATCCTCGGTCCGGGCAAAATCGGCAAAGAACTGGAACAGCGCCGTTGATTCAGGTTCCTCGCGCAATCTCAGCCATTGCGCTTCACGCTGGCTACGCAGCTTGCCCGAGCTGCCGGCCAACCACAGCTCCCGAGCCGCCTGATCGATCAGCTGGTGCTCGATGGGGTTGCGATTGATCGGCTCCCGGGACGCCAGGTTCACCAACGCCTGGCTGGCTTCATCCAGCGGATTGTCGTGCAGGACCATCCGCTGCAGGCGCAGCTGCAGGTTGTGCAAATCCTGACGCACATGCTGGATGCTGTTGTTGCGCAGGTCGACCACCCCCTGCCAGGGCAACTGCTGAACCCGCTCGGGCAACCTGGCGATCTCGCCCGAATGCAGCGATAACCGACGCAGGTGTCGCAGCCCATTCACATCCGGAGCCCAACCGAGCGGGTTATGGCCCAGGTCGAGTTCCCGTAGATTGACCAGGGCCAGCAGGCGCTGGTTGCCGACACTGTCCATGGCGATCTGGTTGTACCCAAGGCGCAGGTAGCGCAGCGAAGTAAGGCGCTCGATGCCCGCCGGCACCTGAGTCAGCCTGTTTTCCCGCAGGTCAAGTTCCACCAGCCCGGTGAAACGTGACAGGAAGTCCGCATCGACGTTGGCGAGGTCCATGTCGCGCAGGGTCAGACGGGTCACATGACCATAGCTGATGCCCGCGGGCAGGCTCGGCAGGCTGCCGACCTGCTCGCCACGGACCATCAGCCAATGGCCACCATCGCCCAGGACTCGGCTCTTGCGGCGCCAGCAACGGCGCATGGCGGTGGCTACACGCCGGCGCCTGAGCTTGGCGAGTATGCCGCCGCCTGCGCTGCACCAGCTCTGCAAGCCTTCGCGCAGGCGGCTCAACTGATGTTTCAACTGGTTGTAGTGCACCCATGGATCGACATGCCTGGAGACCAGGTCCAGCAGATAGTTTTCCAGCTCATCCTCGCCGAGGGTCGGATAGATCTGATGAATCCCCCGTCGACTCGCCTGTCGGCCACCTGGAGTACGGCCACATAATGGATATCCCAGGCGGCCGTCGGCGAAACGGGCCAGTGGACGGATACCCTCTCCGACCGGCGCCTGCCTGATCAATGTAGCCACCTGCTCGCGCTGGGTGGCAGCCAATGCTGCCAACTTGTCGGTCAACGCCTTTTCGTCCAGCGAAGCATCACCCAACAACAGTTTCTGCGACGGTTGCAGATGCAGGCATATCGCCTGGATCAGACTGTCCTGCTCCGTTGCCTGCGGTAACGGGATGCCGTTGCCATCCCGGGCCTGATAACCCTGGGTGCCGCGAACGATATAGCGAATATCCGCGGCTTCCTCACTGCCTACCTGTGTGCGCAACGTGCCTGCATGAGAACCGTCACGCAATTCAAGACGCAGGTTCTCAGCCCACGGCGCTTGCTGGTCGATCAACCCTAGGGCCAGACGCTCACTGTCAAGATTCACCGCGCTTGCCTGGCGCAAGCCAGCGCAAGCCCGATCCAACCGACTGTCACGCAGAAACCAGTGCGCGTGCTCGGCAAGCTCCAGCGGGATGCGCTGCTTATCGAGCATCTCTGCGAGCTGCCGCCCATTGGCCTGTTCGATGATTTCCCGCGCGCCCCGATGGCTCAATCCCGGGAAATCCCGCCTCAGCAGCAACGCTTCTGGTGTCTCGGTGCCTTGCCTGGATCGCACCTCGGCTTCAAAGGCTTCGCCACGCAACGCAGGAAACTGCTCGTGCAGCTGGTAGCGCTCCCAGGCATCGAGCAACCGGGCTGGGGGCGACGCCTGCTGTACATGCAATCGACGCAGGTGCTCCTCGCCAAAACCGGTACCTTCGGCCAGCCACAGGGCCTGCTCATCGGTCATGTTACTCAGTTCTCGGCCAAGCCGACGCATCAACAGGCCTGAGCCGGACCATTCATGTGGTTCCATTGAGCTCCTGAACAGCTTGGCCTGCCCTGCGTCATCGACTATCGGTACCAGGTTGTCTACCGCCAGCGAACGCTCCAGCACCTTCCCGGTCGCCATTCCCCCCGTGGCGAGGATGGCAGCCACCGCAAGGTTCTCTGCCACCCCGAACATATGCTGCAAGGCGGACTGACGATCACCTATTGCCCAGTCCTCGTAGCCCTCGTAGACCTCATTGGCAATCTGGACGGCGGCCACCCCCAGCATGACCTCGCCAAGCACTGGCACGAAGAAGGCCGCCAGATTGAGCAGGGTAAGCCCGGCTTCCAGGTAACGGTCGAATCGCTCGCGACACGCGTCGGCATCTGCTTCAGCGGTGGGCACCGCAAGCACACGCGCGTCATCCAGGATTTTCTCGATACGCAACTTACCCAGGTAGGCAATCAACGTGCCTTCGAAGTCCAGATGACGTCCATCCAGTTCGATATCCCGGGAGCTGTCCGTCTCCTTGAGCAGCTTTTTCAGGACAGTGGCGAACACCGGCCTGTCCCGCTCACGGACGAAACGCATGAAAAAGTCGACATAAGGTGATTGCCGCATGCGCCTGGCCAGCGTCTGGTACAACGCAGACCAGGAGGCATGATGCTGGACGGGCTGGATCGGATCGCCCGGAATCCAGCTGAGAATGCCCGTGACAGCCCCCAAGGCGTGCTCCCGGACTTCCACGGTCACCACGCCCTCCACGCGCTTGCCCAGCAGGTGCAACTGACGGCAGGTCAATACGGCCGGATCGCCCGGAACGATCGGCGCAGGCGCACACAATGGCAGCAGTTGCAGGTAGGCGCGCTCATCGATATGCCCTTCGAGAATGGCCCGGCGCACGGCAACCTCCATGCGTGCCCGAAGGTCCTCTTTGACCTGCGCATGAACGGCCTCCTTCTCCAGCAAATCGCTCGGTCGCAGGTGCGCCCTGAGCAATGTCTGATACTGACCGCCCAGGTCGAGACTGCGGCAAAGTTTCGCGAACTGAGTAAAACCGATATTCAGCCGTTTTTTATCGGCATCCAGCACCGTAGCCACGGTCAGTTCGCCAGGCGTGGTTTCATCCTCGGTGTAGTTATGCAGTGCCGCAGTCAACAGCTCCCTGCTGGACGTGCGCCGGTCCCATAGCTTCGGCGCCGAGTTCAGCGGCACCGGATGATAAATCTCCTGCACGATCTTCACAGTGCTGTTGCGCACGTCAACGTCGAGCTTGAACTGCTGGTGCAGTGCCTGCCTGAGCAAGGGCTCGGCAAAAGCATCAAGTGCCGACACAGGTGCCAGCAGTTCACGCATCTTCTCGGCACTTTTCTGCTGTGCCTTGAGCGCACGGTGTAGCGCCTGCAAGCGGTCGACCGCGGCGGTTTGCAACCAAGCCGGCAAACGCTTGGCAATCAGCGCATCGATGGAATCGGGGGCAATCTCGTGAAAACTCATCCAGCTTCTCCTGATGGGAAAAGCCACAGTTGACCCGCGACCCGCCAAGCCCTGTCGGTAGATAGTTACGCGCCACTCATTCGGATTTCCGAACACCACAACGTAACGCGTTCGGTTTGACGGACATCAAATGACACCTAAAAACCTTCAACAAAGAGTAATCCCCAGTATTTTCGCGGCGTTATGATCAAGGTTGGGGCTTGGCACGACTCATGCTCTACACTTGAACGCCGAATGCACCACGCTTCATGCTGTATTCGTTGAACGAAAGAGTCCGCCAACGGCTCCATAAAAAAAACAAACACGTCGAGGAAAATTTGATGCGCATCGTTCGTCAATTGCTGGGCGCCGCCATCGCGGCCGCTGTCATCGCATCGCCGGTCATGGCCGAAGAGCTCACCGGTACTCTGAAGAAGATCAAGGACTCCGGCACCATCACCCTGGGCCATCGCGACTCCTCCATCCCGTTCTCCTACCTGGCCGGCAAACCGGAACCGGTGGGCTACTCCCATGACATCCAGCTAGCCGTTGTCGAAGCTCTGAAGAAGCAACTGGGCACCGACATCAAGGTCAAGTACAACCTGGTTACCTCGCAGACCCGCATCCCGCTGGTGCAGAACGGCACCGTGGACCTGGAGTGCGGCTCCACCACCAACAACGTCGAGCGCCAGCAGCAGGTCGGCTTCTCGGTGGGCATCTTCGAAGTCGGCACCCGCCTGCTGACCAAGGTCAAGGATGGCCAGCCCTCCTATAAAGACTTTGCCGACCTGGCCGGCAAGAACGTGGTGACCACCGCCGGCACCACCTCCGAGCGCATCCTCAAGGCGATGAACGCCGACAAGCAGATGAAGATGAACGTGATCTCCGCCAAGGACCACGGTGAAGCCTTCAACATGCTCGAAAGCGGCCGCGCCGTGGCCTTCATGATGGACGACGCCCTGCTGGCCGGTGAAATGGCCAAGGCCAAGAAGCCTGCCGACTGGGTCATCACCGGCACGCCACAGTCGTACGAAATCTACGGCTGCATGGTGCGCAAGGACGATCCGGCCTTCAAGAAAGCGGTCGACGAAGCCATCGTCGCCTACTTCAAGTCGGGTGAAGTCAACAAGAGCTACGACAAGTGGTTCCAGCAGCCGATTCCGCCAAAGGGCCTGAACCTGCAGTTCCCGATGAGCGACGAGCTGAAGAAGCTGATCAATGAGCCGACCGACAAGGCGGCGGACGAGAAGAAGTCCTGACCTCCGGCAAATAGTGGCCTGAAGCGCATCCGCGCGAATCCATCCAACAGGCCACTTAGTTAGTGTCTAACCTTTACATCCGAGGGCGTCGAACGCCCCCGGATGTATCGAGGTGCCCGTGAAACAACCGTCTGAGGGGAAATCCCGATGAATTACAACTGGGACTGGGGCGTGTTCTTCAAGTCCACCGGCGTGGGCAGCGAAACCTATCTGGACTGGTACGTCACCGGTCTGGGCTGGACCATCGCCATCGCCATTTCCGCCTGGATCATCGCCTTGCTGCTGGGCTCGCTGCTCGGCGTGATGCGTACCGTGCCAAACCGCCTGGTGTCGGGGATTGCCACCGCCTACGTCGAGCTGTTCCGCAACGTGCCGCTGCTGGTGCAGCTGTTCATCTGGTACTTCCTGGTACCGGACCTGCTGCCCGAAGGCCTGCAGGAGTGGTTCAAGCAGGACCTCAACCCGACCACCTCGGCGCTGATCAGCGTGGTCATATGCCTGGGCCTGTTCACCGCCGCCCGTGTCTGCGAGCAGGTGCGCACCGGCATCCAGGCGCTGCCCCGCGGCCAGGAGTCGGCCGGGCGCGCGATGGGCTTCAGCCTGTCGCAGATCTACATGAACGTGCTGCTGCCCCAGGCCTACCGGATCATCATTCCGCCGCTCACCTCGGAATTCTTGAACGTGTTCAAGAACTCCTCGGTGGCCTCGCTGATCGGCTTGATGGAGCTGCTGGCGCAGACCAAGCAGACCGCCGAGTTCTCCGCGAACCTGTTCGAAGCATTCACCCTGGCCACCCTGATCTACTTCACCCTGAACATGGGCCTGATGCTGCTCATGCGCATGGTCGAGAAGAAAGTCGCGGTACCGGGCCTGATTTCCGTGGGAGGCAAGTAAATGGACATGGATTTCAGTGAAATCATCCCGGCCCTGCCCGCCCTCTGGGACGGCATGGTCCTGACCCTGCAACTGATGGTCATGGGCGTGGTCGGCGGCATTGCCCTGGGTACCATCCTCGCCCTGATGCGCCTGTCGTCGAACAAGCTGCTGGCCAATGTCGCCGGCGCCTACGTCAACTACTTCCGCTCCATCCCGCTGCTGCTGGTGATCACCTGGTTCTACCTGGCGGTGCCGTTCGTGCTGCGCTGGATCACCGGTGAAGACACCCCGGTGGGTGCGTTCACCTCCTGCGTCGTGGCGTTCATGATGTTCGAGGCGGCCTACTTCTGCGAAATCGTCCGCGCCGGCGTGCAGTCGATCTCCAAGGGCCAGATGGGCGCCGCGCAGGCGCTGGGCATGAGCTACGGCCAGTGCATGCGCCTGATCATCCTGCCCCAGGCGTTTCGCAAGATGACCCCGCTGCTGCTGCAACAGAGCATCATCCTGTTCCAGGACACCTCGCTGGTCTACACCGTCGGCCTGATCGACTTCCTCAACTCGGCCCGCTCCAACGGCGACATCATCGGACGCTCCCACGAGTTCCTGATCTTCGCCGGTGTCGTCTACTTCCTCATCAGCTTCTCCGCTTCGTGGCTGGTCAAGCGCCTGCAAAAAAGGATCACCGTATGATTTCCATCAAGAACGTCAACAAGTGGTACGGCGACTTCCAGGTACTGACCGACTGCAGCACCGAGGTCAAGAAGGGTGAAGTGGTGGTGGTCTGCGGCCCGTCTGGCTCGGGCAAGTCCACCCTGATCAAGTGCGTCAACGCCCTGGAACCGTTCCAGAAAGGCGACATCGTGGTCGACGGCACCTCCATCGCCGACCCGAAGACCAACCTGCCCAAGCTGCGCTCGCGGGTCGGCATGGTGTTCCAGCACTTCGAGCTGTTCCCGCACCTGACCATCACCGAGAACCTGACCATCGCCCAGATCAAGGTGCTCGGCCGCAGCAAGGAAGAAGCCACCAAGAAAGGCCTGGCGCTGCTTGAGCGCGTGGGACTGTCGGCCCATGCCCACAAACACCCCGGCCAGCTCTCCGGCGGCCAGCAGCAGCGCGTGGCCATCGCCCGTGCCCTGTCGATGGACCCGATCGTCATGCTGTTCGACGAACCCACCTCGGCACTGGACCCGGAAATGGTCAGCGAAGTGCTCGATGTAATGGTGCAACTGGCCCACGAAGGCATGACCATGATGTGCGTGACCCACGAAATGGGCTTTGCGCGCAAGGTGGCCAACCGGGTCATCTTCATGGACAAGGGCAGCATCATCGAAGACTGCACCAAGGAAGAGTTCTTCGGCGACCAGGGCGCCCGCGACCAACGCACCCAGCACTTCCTCAGCAAGATCCTGCAACACTAAGTCCGCCTCAGTGACGCTGCCCGGCCCTTCGCCGGGCAGCGGAAGCTGGTCGTGACAAGGCCACTGTGATGAAATGCGACCCCTCGCTCCTTCGCCCTGCCCAGCCTGCCGTGAAATCCCGTCTGATCCGCCAACTGCTCGTCCCGCCCCTGGTCATCCTGCTGATGGTCGGGCTGGGCTTTGCCGGCTTCCTGATCAGCGAGAGCAACGGCATCCGCACCCTCAGCGAGAACGGCGAGCGCCAGCTGGAACTGCACGCGCGTACCGTCGAGAGCGAAATCAGCAAGTACACCTACCTGCCCAGCCTGCTGGAGCTGGAAGACAGCGTCTCGCGCCTGCTCACCGACCCCGAGGCTGGTGATCGCCAGGCCGTCAACGAATACCTCGAAGGCCTGAACCGACGCAGCCGCAGCCGGGCGATCTTCGTCCTCGACACCAACGGCCGGGTCCAGGCCACCAGCAACTGGCGCGACGCCGACTCCTTCCTCGGCGAGGACCTGGCGTTTCGCGCCTACTTCCAGGTCGCCGTGCGCGGCGAGCCGGGGCGCTTCTACGGCATCGGCAGCACTACTGGCGAGGCCGGCTACTACCTGGCCCACGGGCTGGAGGAGCACGGCAAGATCATCGGCGTGGCGGTGATCAAGGTGCGCCTGGACACCCTCGAGGAGCGCTGGCAGCGCGCCCGCCTGGAGGCCTTCGTCAGCGACGAGAACGGCATCATCATCCTCTCCAGCGACCCGGCCCGGCGCCTGAAATCGGTACGCCCGTTGACGCCGCAGATCAAGGAGCGCCTGGCGCGCAGCCTGCAGTACTACTGGTGGCCGCTCAACGAACTGCAACCGCTGGCCCGCGAAACCCTGGCCGACGGCGTGGAGAAGCTCACCTTCCCGGCCAACAGCGAGACCGACCAGGGCAAGCAGCGAGAGGTGTCCTACCTGGCCCAGACCCGCCGCCTGGTCGACACCCCCTGGCATTTCACCCTGCTCACCCCGCTGCAGGACCTGCGCCGTGAATCGATGATGCAGGGCATCCTGGTGGGCGTGGCCTTCGCCCTGCTGGCGATCCTGGCCATCGCCTGGAACGAGCGGCGCAAGGTGATCGCCACCCGCCTGGCCGCCCGCGAGGCGCTGGAAGAAGCCAACAGCCAGCTGGAACGCAAGATCACCGAGCGCACCGCCGACCTGCGCGCCAGCAACGAACGGCTCAAGGGCCAGATCCGCGAACGGCGCCACGCCGAGCAGACCCTGCGCCACGCCCAGGACGAACTGGTCCAGGCCGGCAAGCTGGCGGCCATCGGGCAGATGTCCACCAGCATCGCCCATGAACTCAATCAGCCCTTGGCGGCCCTGCGCACCCTGTCCGGCAACACCGTGCGCTTCCTTGAGCGCGGCGCGCTGGAAACCGCCAGCGCCAACCTGCGCACCATGAACGACCTGATCGACCGCATGGGCCGCATCACCGCCAGCCTGCGCTCGTTTGCCCGTCGTGGCGACGACAGCGGCCAGGCTTCGCTGGAAAAGGCCGTCGAAGCCACTCTGCAGGTGCTGGCCAACCGCATCAGCGCCTGTCACCTGCAACTGCACCGGCAGTTCGACGACCAGCTGCTGGCCATCGACCAGACCCGGCTGGAACAGATCCTGGTCAACCTGATCGGCAACGCCCTCGACGCCATGGCCACCCAACCCCTGCCGCAACTGTGGCTGGAAGGCGAAGTCCAGGGCGACAAGTACCGCCTGCGGGTGCTCGACAACGGCCACGGCATCGATGCCGAGGCACGCAAGCACCTGTTCGAACCCTTCTTCACCACCAAACCGGGCGAGCATGGCCTGGGCCTGGGCCTGACCCTGTCGGCGAGCCTGGCCACCGCCGCCAAGGGTACACTGAGCGTCGAACATCCCGCCGGTGGCGGCACCGCGTTCGTGCTTGCCCTGCCCCTGGTCACGCCCCCTAGCGAATTGGCTGAGCCTCTATGAAACAAGCACCTCTCACCGTCCTGATCGTCGAAGACGACCCGCACGTGCTGCTCGGCTGCCAGCAGGCGCTGGCCCTGGAAGACATTGCCTGCGAAGGCGTCGGCAGCGCCGAGCAGGCCCTGGAACGCATCGGCGATGACTTTGCCGGTATCGTCGTCAGCGATATCCGCCTGCCGGGCATCGATGGCCTGGAACTGCTCAACCGCCTCAAGGCCCGCGACCGCAGCCTGCCGGTGGTGCTGATCACCGGCCACGGCGACATCGACATGGCGGTCGGCGCCATGCGCAATGGCGCCTACGACTTCATGGAGAAACCCTTCTCGCCCGAGCGCCTGGTCGAGGTGGTACGCCGCGCCCTGGAACAGCGCGGCCTGTCTCGCGAGGTATTCGCCCTGCGCCGCCAACTGGCCGAGCAGAGCAGCCTGGAAGGGCGCATCATCGGCCGTTCGCCGGCCATGGAGCAGCTGCGCGAACTGATCGCCAACGTCGCCGACACCTCGGCCAACGTACTGATCGAAGGCGAGACCGGCACCGGCAAGGAACTGGTGGCCCGCTGCCTGCACGACTTCAGCCGACGCCAGGGCCAGCCGTTCGTGGCGCTGAACTGCGGCGGCCTGCCGGAGAACCTGTTCGAAAGCGAGATCTTCGGCCACGAGGCCAATGCCTTCACCGGCGCCGGCAAGCGGCGCATCGGCAAGATCGAGCACGCCAACGGCGGCACGCTGTTCCTCGACGAGGTCGAGAGCATGCCGCTCAACCTGCAGATCAAGCTGCTGCGCGTGCTGCAGGAGCGCACCCTGGAACGCCTGGGCTCGAACCAGAGCATCCCGGTGGACTGCCGGGTGATCGCCGCGACCAAGTCTGACCTCGCCACCCTGGGCCAGAGCGGCCAGTTCCGCAGCGACCTGTACTACCGCCTCAACGTGGTCACCCTGGAGCTGCCACCGCTGCGCGAGCGCCGCGAAGATATCCTGCAACTGTTCGAGCATTTCCTGCAGCAATCGGCCCTGCGCTTCGACCGCGAGGCGCCGGAGCTGGACAGCCAGACCCTGTCGCGGCTGATGGCCCACGACTGGCCGGGCAACGTGCGCGAGCTGCGCAACGTCGCCGAGCGCCATGCCCTGGGCCTGCCTGCGTTCAAGAAGGGCCCCAGCGGCGGCGCCAGCCAGGGCCTGGGTTTTGCCGAGGCGGTGGAGGCGTTCGAGCGCAACCTGCTCAGCGACGCCCTGCAGCGCACCGGCGGCAACCTCAGCCAGGCCAGCCAGGAGCTGGGCATGGCCAAGACCACGCTGTTCGACAAAGTGAAGAAGTACGGCCTCGGCTGATCGGCAACCTGACCCTGGAAATTCAACGTGGACCTGGTATTCAAAGCGGCCCTGGGCGCCGGCGTGGTGGTGCTCCTGGCGATCCTGTCGAAGACCCGCAACTACTACATTGCCGGCCTGGTGCCGCTGTTTCCCACCTTTGCCCTGATCGCCCACTACATTGTCGGCAAGGGGCGGTCGCTGGAAGACCTGAAGACCACCATCCTGTTCGGGATGTGGTCGATCATTCCGTACTTCGTGTACCTGGCAACGCTCTACGTACTGGTCGACCGCCTGCGCCTGGAGGCGTCGCTAGCCCTGGCCACGGTGGCCTGGCTGGTGGCGGCGACGGTGCTGGTGAGCGTTTGGGTGCGGATGCATTGAACGAATCGCGGGGCAAGCCCGCTCCCACGAATGGTGCGCAGGGCTATCGTGGGAGCGGGCTTGCCCCGCGATGGGGTCTAGAGCCGGGCGATATGCGTGACATCCTGCCGATGCGCCTGCAGGTAGGGTAAAACCGCCCCCAGCAACGGTGCCTTGAACGGCTCCTGGAAACGATGCGCCAGCCCCGGAATCAGCCGCAACTGGCTGCCCTGGATATGCGCCGCCAGATGCACCCCGTGCATCACCGGCAGCAACGGATCGGCGGTGCCATGCACCACCAGCGTCGGCACCCGCAGCTGGTTGAGCAACTCGACCCGACTGGGTTCGGCAAGGATCGCCATGATCTGGCGCTTGACCCCTTCCGGATTGAACGCCCGGTCATAAGCCACGGCGGCTTGTTCGAGCAGCGCAGTCCGGTCGTCCCGCACCTCGGGGCTGCCCAGCGCTGCCAGCAGGTCGGCCTGCTGCTCGATGGCCACCTCGCGACTCGGCGCGCTGCGCCGCGCCAGCAACTGCACCAGCGCCGGATCCGGCGCCGGCAGGCCGACGGCGCCCGAGCTGGACATCACCAGGGTCAGGCTGCTCACCCGCTCCGGGGCCATGGCCGCCAGGTGCTGGGCAATCATGCCGCCCATGCTCACACCCAGCACATGGAACTGGCGGATGCCCAGGGCATCCATCAGTCGCAGACCGTCACCGGCCATGTCGGTGAGGGAATAAGGCGCCGACACCGGCAGGCCCAGCTTGTAGCGCAGCAGTTCGACGGTCAGGTTGGCCGAGGCCGGCAGCTGGTTCCAGCGCGACAGGCCGACATCGCGGTTGTCGTAGCGGATCACCCTGAAACCCTGGCGGCACAGGGCCTCGACCACGTCGTCCGGCCAGTGAATCAGCTGCCCGCCCAGGCCCATGACCAGCAACAGCGCCGGATCGCGGGGCGCACCGACACTCTGGTAGACCAGGCTCAGCTCACCCAGCTCGGCCCGTTGCACCGGCACATGGACGTCGCAGCGACCCTCGGCGAAACTCGCCGGCACGCTGACCAGCAGCAAGAAGAAAAGTAGTAAAGCCCGCATGAAAGAAACACCAGAATGCAGATCCCCAGTAGAGCGCGAGTCTGATGAAATCCGTTCGGGCGCGCTGCCACAAAACCGTGACAGTTTCGTGAACCTTGCCGAGCGGTCGTGTGCATCCTGTTATCGACAGCACATGGCAACATGAGGGAAACTCAACGCAATCTCGTTTTAGCTCAAAGAATGCTCACGGAGCCGTCGTGCTGGAAATCCGCCACCTGAAAACCCTTCATGCCCTACGCGAAGCAGACAGCCTGGTGGAGGCCGCCGAGCGCCTGCACCTGACCCAGTCGGCGCTGTCGCACCAGTTCAAGGAGCTGGAGGAGCGCCTGGGCCTGCCGCTGTTCGTGCGCAAGACCAAGCCCATCCGCTTCACCAGCGCCGGCCTGCGCCTGCTGCAACTGGCCGATGCCACCCTGCCGCTGCTGCGCGGCGCCGAGCGCGACATTGCCCGCCTGGCCGGCGGTACCGCCGGACGCCTGCACATGGCCATCGAGTGCCACAGCTGCTTCCAGTGGCTGATGCCGACCATCGATCAGTTCCGCGATGCCTGGCCGGAAGTGGAGCTGGACCTGGCCTCGGGCTTCGCCTTCGCCCCGCTGCCGGCCCTGGCCCGCGGCGACCTGGACCTGGTGGTGACCTCCGACCCGGTGGACCTGGCCGGCATCACCTACGTACCGCTGTTCACCTACGAGGCCATGCTCGCCGTGGCCAACCAGCATGCGCTGGCGAGCAAGCCCTATATCGTGCCCCAGGATCTGCTCGACCAGACCCTGATCACCTACCCAGTGGAACGCGACCGCCTGGACATCTTCACCCGCTTCCTGGAGCCGGCCGACATCGAGCCGGCGGCGGTGCGCACCTCGGAGCTGACGGTGATGATGATGCAACTGGTAGCCAGCGGTCGCGGTGTGTGCGGCATGCCGCACTGGGCGCTGCACGAATACAGCTCGCGGGGCTACGTGAAGGGCAAGCGCCTGGGCGAGAAAGGGCTGTTCGCCACGCTCTACGCCGCGGTGCGCACCGACATGCTCGATGCACCGTACATGCGCGACTTCCTGCTGACCGCCAAGGACACCTCGTTCGCCACCCTGGACGGGGTCAGCGCGGTGCGTTGAGGCCTTCGCGCCACAGCGGCAGGATCAGGTCGCGAGTCAGGGGGGCCAGATCCAGGTCCGGCGCCTGGTCGGCGGACAGCCAGGTCACCTCTTCGATTTCCGCCGCCGGGTTTACCGTCGCGGTGCATTGGACGCGAAACAACTCGGCCTGCACCTCGAAGCCCGGTTCGTTGGCGGCCGGGGCGCTGAAACGGCCCAGGTGAATGGCCTGGACCGGGTCGACGCGCAGGCCCAACTCCTCGTGCAGCTCGCGTACCAGCGTCTGGGCCGGCGATTCGCCTGCATCGATCTTGCCGCCAGGCTGCATGAACGCCTGGGTGCCGCGCTTGCGTACCAGCAGGGTGCGGCCTTGCGCGTCGATGAGCAGGGCGGCGGCGATGCGGATAATGTTGGGCATGGTGGACTCACGAGCGAATGAAGGGGCGCAGGATACCTGACAAGGCCCTATCGCGGGGCAAGCCCGCTCCCACCAGAGCCCTGCCGAGTACGCGTGGGAGCGGGCTTGCCCCGCGATAGGCCTCCCGGACGAACGGCCCCTTGCCAATCCGCTGGCAACCCGCCATAACCAACCCATGAACCTCCCCGCCCACCAACACCCGGTGCTCGGCCTGTTCCACCCCGCCGTCGCCACCTGGTTCCGCCAGCGTTTCGCCACGGTCACCGAGGCCCAGGCCGGCGCCTGGCCGCTGATCCACGCTGGCCAGTCGATGCTGCTGGCCGCGCCGACTGGCTCGGGCAAGACCCTCAGCGCCTTCCTCGCCGTGCTCGATGAGCTGTTTCGCCAAGGCCTGGCGCACAACGGCGAACTGCCAGCACAGACCCAGGTCGTCTACGTCTCGCCACTCAAGGCGCTGTCCAACGACATCCGCCTGAACCTCGACGCGCCGCTCGAAGGCATCGGCCGGCAGCTCGAACAGCTTGGCCTGAAGGCCCCGCGCATCACAACCGCCGTACGTACCGGCGACACCCCGCAGAAGGAGCGCGCGGCCATGCGCAAGCTGGCGCCGCATATCCTGGTGACCACGCCGGAATCGCTCTACGTGCTGATGGGCTCGGCCTCGGGCCGCGAGGGGTTGGCCAACGTGCACACAGTCATCGTCGACGAGATCCACGCGCTGGCCGGCAACAAGCGCGGCTGCCACCTGGCGCTGACCCTCGAGCGTCTGCAGGCCCTGGCCGGCCGACCGCTGCGACGCATCGGCCTGTCCGCCACCCAGCGCCCGGTAGAGCGGGTGGCGCGGTTCCTGGTCGGGCATGAACGCCCCTGCGCCATCGTCGATATCGGCCATGCCCGCCATCGTGACCTGGCCCTGGAAGTGCCACCCGTGCCGCTGGGCGCGGTGATGGCCACGGATGTCTGGGAGCTGGTCTACGACCGCCTCGCCAGCCTCGCCCGCGAGCACCGCACCACCCTGGTATTCGTCAACACCCGGCGCCTGGCCGAGCGCCTGACCCGCCACCTTGGCGAGCGCCTGGGCAACCACGCCGTGGCCGCGCACCACGGCAGCCTGGCCAAGGAACATCGCCTGGCCGCCGAGCAGCGCCTCAAGGGCGGCGAACTGCAGGTGCTGGTGGCCACCGCCTCACTGGAGCTGGGCATCGATATCGGTGAGGTCGACCTGGTCTGCCAGATCGCCTCGCCGGGCTCGATCGCCGCCTTGCTGCAACGGGTCGGGCGTTCCGGCCACCAGGTCGACGGCGTGCCCAAGGGGCGCCTGTTCCCCACCTCGCGGGACGATTTGATCGAATGTGTCGCCCTGCTCGACTGCGTGCGCCAAGGCGAGCTGGACGAATTGCACATCCCCGAGGCGCCACTGGATGTATTGGCCCAGCAGATCGTCGCCGAAGTCAGCAACCAGCCCTGGGACGAACGGGCGCTGCTCGACCTGTTGCGCCAGGCCAGTCCCTACGGCCAGCTCGACGAAGGCCACTACCAGGCCTTGCTGCGCATGCTCGCCGAGGGTTTCAACGGCCGCCAGGGCATCCGCAGCGCCTACCTGCACCGTGATGCGCTGAACCACACCCTGCGCGGGCGGCGCGGCAGCCAGCTGACCGCCCTGACCAGCGGCGGCACCATCCCGGAGACCGCCGACTATGCGGTGCTGCTCGAACCCCAGGCGCTGAACATCGGCAGCGTCAACGAAGACTTCGCCGTGGAGAGCATCGCCGGCGATATCTTCCAGCTGGGCAACGCCTCCTATCGCATACTACGGGTCGAACCTGGCCGGGTACGGGTCGAGGACGCCCACGGCCTGCCGCCGACCATCCCGTTCTGGCTGGGCGAGGCGCCAGGTCGCAGTGACGAACTGTCCGCCGCAGTGGCCCGCCTGCAGCAGCGGATCGACCAGCAATTGCAGGCCGGCGACAGCCAACAGGTGCGCGCCTGGCTGCAAACGGCCTACGCCCTGGATGAAGGCTGCGCAGAGCAACTGCTCGACTACCTGGGCCGCACCTGGCAGGTACTGGGCGCCCTGCCCTCGCAGCAGACGCTGGTGATGGAGCGCTTCTTCGACGAATCCGGCGGCACCCAGCTGATTATCCACTCGCCCTACGGCAGCCGGATCAACCGTGCCTGGGGCCTGGCCCTGCGCAAGCGCTTCTGCCGCACGTTCAATTTCGAGTTGCAGGCGGCGGCCAGCGAGGACGCCATCGTGCTGTCGCTATCCACCAGCCACAGCTTCGCGCTGGACGAGGTATGGCGTTACCTGCACAGCCGCACGGCCGAACCGATCCTGGTCCAGGCCCTGCTCGATGCGCCGCTGTTCGGCGTGCGCTGGCGCTGGAACGCGGCGGTAGCGTTGGCCTTGCCGCGCTATGTGGGCGGACGCAAGGTGGCGCCGCAGATCCAGCGCATGAAGAGCGAGGACTTGGTGGCCGCCGTGTTCCCCGACCAGATCGCCTGCCTGGAGAATATCGTCGGCGAGCGGCAGATCCCCGACCACCCGCTGGTGCAACAGACCCTCGACGACTGCCTGCACGAGGCCATGGACAGCGAGGGCTGGCTGGCATTGCTGCGGCGCATGGAAAATGGCGAGGTACGCCTGCTAAGTCGCGACCTGCCGGCCCCTTCGCCGCTGGCTTCGGCCATCCTCAACGCCCGGCCCTACACCTTCCTCGACGACGCGCCGCTTGAAGAGCGGCGTACCCAGGCCGTGCTCAACCGACGCTGGAACGACGTGCACAGCGCCGACGACCTGGGTGCGCTGGACGGCGACGCCATCGCCGCGGTTCAGGCCGAGGCCTGGCCGCGGGCAAACAACGCCGACGAAATGCATGAGGCGCTGATGAGCCTGGGCGCCATTACCCAACCTGAAGTAGAGGGCAATCCCGGCTGGCCGCAACTGCTGCTGCAACTGGCCAAGGCAGGTCGCGCCTGTCATCTGGATGCCGGGGAGCGACGCCTGTGGTTCGCCCGCGAGCGCCTGCAGGCAATGCTGATCCTGTATCCCGACGCACGCCCGCACCCGGACGTTGCGGTGTTGCCGGGCTTCGCCGACCCGCCCGACCTCGACACGGCCCTGGTCGAGTTGCTGCGCGCACGGCTCAGTGGCTTCGGTCCATTGACCCTGACCGAGATCGTCAACCCGCTTGCACAGCCGGCGGGTAATGCCGAACAGGCCCTGGCCCGCCTGGAAGGCGAAGGCTATGTGATGCGTGGCCACTTCAGCCCAGGCCAGACTGGCCTGCAGTGGTGCGAGCGGCACCTGCTGGCACGTATCCACCGCTACACGGTCAAGCGCCTGCGCCAGGAAATCGAGCCGGTCAGCCTGCAGGACTTCATGAGGTTTTTGTTCGACTGGCAGCACCTGGGTGGCGAAGCACGCCTGCGCGGGCCGCAGGCGCTGGGCGAAGTGCTCGCCCAACTGCAAGGTTTCCCCGCCGCCGCCGGTACCTGGGAAAGCGACCTGCTGCCGGCTCGTATCAAGGACTACAGCCCACACTGGCTGGACGATGCCTGTCGCAGCGGCCAGTGGGCCTGGAGCCGGCTGGCCTCGACACAGTCAGCCAGCACCCTGGCCAGCACGCCCCTGGTGCTGCTGCCCCGCGAGCACCAGGGGCTGTGGCGCAGCCTGGCGCCCACAGCCGACCTCGAACAACTGGGCGCACGCGCACGGCGGGTAATGCAGACGCTGCAGGAACAAGGCGCCTTGTTCTTCGATGAACTGGCCCATGAGGCCCACCTGCTACCCAGCGAGCTGGAGACAGCCCTGCAGGAACTGGTAGGTTCCGGCCTGGCCAGCGCCGATGGTTTCAGCGGCCTGCGCAGCCTGATCACACCCGCGGCCAAGCGCACTTCACGCAACAGCCGCCGCGGCCATCCTGCGCTGTCGAGCAGCATGGTCCACGCCGGACGCTGGGCGCTGTTGCGTCGTTCGAGCATTGCAGTGGACGCAGACCTGCGCCTGGAACATGTGGCCCGCAGCCTGCTGCGCCGCTATGGCGTCATGTGCTGGCGCCTGCTGGAACGCGAAAGCGACGTGCTGCCGTCGTGGCGGGACCTGTTGCGCTGCTACCACCGCCTCGAGGCCCGCGGCGAAATCCGTGGCGGGCGCTTTATCGCCGGGCTGGCGGGTGAGCAGTTCGCCTTACCTGAAGCCGTGGGGCTGTTGCGCCAGGTGCGCAGACGCACGCCACAGGGCGAGCTGGTGGTGGTCAGCGGCTGCGATCCGTTGAACCTGGTGGGTACCTTGTTGCCGGGGGCCAAGGTACCGGCGGTGGCGGGTAACCGCGTGCTGTACCGGGAGGGTGTCACGGTGGCCACTCGGGTGGCGGGGCGATACCAGTTTCTGATCAAGGCGTCGGCGACCGAGCAGGAGCAGTGGCATCAACAGCTGTTGCGCCAGACGCCGCCCCTGTAGGAGCGGCTTCAGCCGCGATCACCCGCAAAGCGGGTGCCACACTCAGCGCAGCCTGCTTCGCGGCTAAAGCCGCTCCTACACCTGGAAACCGGCGAAGCGCTTGTTGAACCCGGCCACCCGGCCTTCGACCGTGGTCTTGCGCTGCTGCCCGGTGTACACCGGATGCGAGGCACTGGACACATCCAGCGCCACATAGGGGTAAGTCTGACCGTCGCTGTGCATCTGGGAGCGATCTGTCTCGACGGTCGAGCCGATCAGGAAGAACACATCGGCGGCAGTGTCGTGAAACAGCACGGGGCGATAGGCGGGGTGGATACCAGCTTTCATGGGGTCAATCTCCTGCGAGCAATAGTTACTTTATAACATATCTCATTGCGAATGATTTTCGATACCCCAATTTTCATTTTTCTCGTCCGCCCCACGCTGGCATAGCGGCGCCCAACCGGGCTATGGTCGGGCTTTGCCCCAGGCCCCTGAGCCTGACCGAGCCATTCGCAAGGACACCGTATGAGCCTGTCACTCCTCAGCCGTTACGCCTTCTTCGCCGCCTGCGTGCTGTTCACCCTCGCCAGCCTGCCGTTCCTCACCCACGACTGGTTGTGGCCGTTCACCCTGACCACCGGGGTGCTCAGCCTGATCGGCGTGTTCGACCTGCTGCAGCAACGCCACGCGGTCCGCCGCAACTACCCGATCCTGGGCAACATCCGCTACCTGGTCGAGGGCATCCGCCCAGAGATCCGCCAGTACCTGCTGGAATCCGACAGCGACGCCCTGCCCTTCTCCCGCGCCCAGCGCTCGCTGGTCTACGCCCGGGCCAAGAACGAAGCCTCGGACAAACCCTTCGGCACCCTGATCGACGTCTACGAGTCGGGCTTCGAGTTCATCGGCCACTCCATGCGCCCGGCGCCGTTGGCCGACCCGGCGAGCTTTCGCGTCAGCGTCGGCGGCCCGCAGTGCACCCAGCCGTACTCGGCATCGATCTTCAACATCTCGGCCATGAGCTTCGGCTCGCTCAGCGCCAACGCCATCCGTGCCCTCAACCAGGGCGCCAAGCTGGGCAACTTCCACCACGACACCGGCGAGGGCAGCATCAGCCCCTACCACCGCGAACACGGCGGCGACCTGGTCTGGGAACTGGGCAGTGGCTACTTCGGCTGCCGCACCGCGGACGGCCGCTTCGACCCCGAGCGCTTCGCCGCCCAGGCGCAGAACCCGCAGGTGCGGATGATCGAGATCAAGATGAGCCAGGGCGCCAAGCCCGGCCATGGCGGCATCCTGCCCAAGCACAAGGTGACCCGGGAAATCGCCGAGACCCGTGGCGTCATGATGGGCGAGGACTGCATCTCGCCATCACGCCACAGCGCCTTCTCGACCCCGATCGAAATGATGCAGTTCATCGCCCAGCTGCGTGAACTGTCCGGCGGCAAGCCGGTGGGCTTCAAGTTCTGCCTGGGCCACCCGTGGGAATTCATGGGCATCGCCAAGGCCATGCTGGAAACCGGCATCCTGCCCGACTTCATCGTCGTCGACGGCAAGGAAGGCGGCACCGGCGCCGCCCCGGTGGAGTTCACCGACCATATCGGCGTGCCGCTGCGTGAAGGCCTGCTGTTCGTGCACAACACCCTGGTCGGCCTGAACCTGCGCGACAAGATCAAGCTCGGTGCCAGCGGCAAGATTGTCAGCGCCTTCGACATCGCCAGCGTGCTGGCCATCGGCGCCGACTGGGCCAACTCGGCGCGTGGCTTCATGTTCGCCATTGGCTGCATTCAGTCGCAGAGCTGCCACACCAACAAGTGCCCGACCGGCGTGGCCACCCAGGATGCCCTGCGCCAGCGTGCGCTGGTGGTGCCGGACAAGGCCCAGCGAGTGCTCAACTTCCACCACAACACCCTGCGCGCCCTGGCCGAAATGCTCGCCGCCGCGGGCCTGGAGCATCCGGCGCAACTGGAGGCCAAGCACCTGGTGCGGCGGATCTCGGCCACCGAGATCAAGCTGTTCTCGCAGATGCACGTGTTCCTCAAGCCGGGCGAGTTGCTGACTGGCGAGGTCAATGGGCAGTTCTATTCGCGGATGTGGCAGCTGGCCCGGGCCGATAGTTTCGAGCCGCATAGCGAGGTGGCGGCCTGATCGATCACAGGGGCCGCTTTGCGGCCCTTTCGCGGCACAAGGCCGCTCCTACAGGGGGACGCATAATCCCTGTAGGAGCGGCCTTGTGCCGCGAAAGGGCTGCGCAGCAGCCCCCGCTATTTCAGCTTGTCAGCGCCTGCGCCTCTTTCGGCGCCAGACGGAAGCTGTAGTACAACGCCGTCAGCAGCACCAGGAACGCCGGGCCGATATACAGGGCCACGCGGGTATCCTCGAAGTACGCCATCAGCCCCACCACCAGCACCAGGAACGCCAGCGCCAGGTACGAGCTCAACGGCCACAGCCACATGCGGTACTTCAGCGCGTTGCGCTCGGCAGTGCTCAGCCCGGCGCGGAACTTCAGCTGCGCCAAGAGGATCATCACCCAGGTCCAGATCGCGCCGAAGGTGGCGATCGAGGTCACCCAGACGAACACCTTCTCCGGCACCAGGTAGTTGGCCAGCACACCCAGCAGCAGCGCGGCGATCGACAGCAGCAGCGCGTTGCGCGGCACGCCGCTTTTCGAGGTGCGGGCGAAGGTGGCCGGGGCCTGGCCGTTCTGCGCCAGGCTGTAGAGCATGCGCCCGGTGCTGAAGATGCCGCCGTTGCACGACGACAGCGCGGCGGTGATCACCACGAAGTTGATGATGCCGGCGGCGGTCTTGATGCCCAGGCGCTCGAAGGTCATCACGAACGGGCTGCCCTGGCTGCCGATCTCGTTCCACGGGTAGATCGACAGGATCACGAACAGCGCGCCCACGTAGAACAGCAGGATGCGCCAGAACACCGAGCCGATGGCCTGGGGGATGGTCTTCTGCGGGTTGCGCGCTTCGCCGGCGGTCAGGCCGATCATTTCCACGCCCAGGTAGGCGAACATCACCATCTGCAGCGACATCAGCACGCCGGTCACGCCGTTGGGCATGAAGCCGCCGTTGCTCCACAGGTTGGAGATGCCCATGGCCACGCCGTCGTTACCGAAGCCGAAGGCGATGATGCCGATACCGCCGAGCACCATGGCAATGATGGTGACGATCTTGATCAGGGCGAACCAGAACTCGAACTCGCCGAATGCCTTGACCGCGATCAGGTTGATCGCGCCCATGCTGCCCAGGGCCATCAACGCCCAGATCCAGCGCGGCACGTCGGGGAACCAGATGCCCATGTAGATGGCCACCGCGGTGATCTCGGCGACACAGGTCACCAGCCACAGGAACCAGTAGTTCCAGCCCGTGAGGAAGCCCGCCAGGGGGCCTAGGTAGTCCTGCGCGTAGCGGCTGAAGGAACCTGCCACCGGGTTGTGCACGGCCATCTCGCCGAGGGCGCGCATGATCACCAGGATGGCCAGGCCACCGATAATGTAGGAGAGCATGATGGCGGGGCCGGCCATTTCGATGGCCTTGGCCGAACCCAGGAACAGGCCGACGCCGATACAGGCGCCAAGGGCCATCAGACGGATGTGCCGTTCGCCCAGCTCGCGCTTGAGCGGGCCGCCCTGGACGGACTCGTCGTGGGCAGGATGGTTGCCGACTGGCATAGCAATACAACCTCATTTTGTTATTGGATTTGACCTTCGTGCAGCACCGGCCGCGCCGATAGGCGGGGCGTCGTCTCGCCAGGCCGCCTTGTGGGCGGGCCTGTCCACCGGGCGCGGGGCGTCGGCGGGTCGAAGGGGGCGAGCAGTATAGGAAGCCACTTGCAGGGCTTTTCACTATATACAGTGGGATATTTGGCGAGAATTCTCGGCAAAAAGCCCTTTACCGGAGGGGCATTCTGGCCTCGCTCCGCCCATGCACAGGAATGGGGCAGCTACATTAACAACATTGCCGAAGAATGGAAGTCGCACCAAAGGCGCATGTTCATACGCGATTGCTCGAAGCTTCTTACAAATTTTTCACCAAACTGGGCCAGCGTCTAAGCTTCAGACAAGTAACGCGAAAACACCTGGCCGGACTCAAGACTATGGGCGCACTGTGGCAATCGGAACCAACCGGAACGGAAGCACCCAAAGCACCTCAGGCTGAAGCCCCCTTGCCCAAGACCCCACGTCAGCGCCGCCTGTGGTGGCGCCTGATCCTGCTCATCCTGTTGATCGGGCTGGTCGCGGTGGGCCTTGCCGCTTATGACGAGTTCCAGACCTCACGCCTGCAATCGCGCGAGTTCAGCCGTCTGGCCGGCACCCTCACCTACGCCCTCGAGCCCGGCCCGAGCGATGCCATCGTCTACCCGGGCGAGGGTCCCTTCGACAGGCGCCTGGGCTACAGCGCCCTGGGCGAGTTCCTGCCACGGCTGCTCAAGCGCGACTACCTGATCAACCAGCAGGTGCGTTTCTCCCCGGCGCTGATGAACTACGTCGATCACGGCCTGTTCGTGCCCTACGTGGAGAAGATCCAGGCCGGCCTGTCGATCACCGACTGCCGCGGTGACATGCTCTATCAGTACAACTACCCGCAGCACCTGTACCCGAACTTCGCGGCGATCCCACCGGTGATGGTCAACAGCCTGCTGTTCATCGAGAACCGCGACCTGCTCGACCCGAAAGACCCGCAGAACAACCCGGCGGTGGACTGGCCGCGCTTCGCCAAGGCCGCCTACAGCCAGGTGGCCAAGTACCTGGCGCTGCCCGGGCAGTCGGCCGGCGGCAGCACCCTGGCCACCCAGCTGGAGAAGTACCGGCACTCGCCGGACGGGCTGACCGTCTCGGGCGCGGAGAAGATCCGCCAGATGATTTCCGCCAGCGTGCGCGCCTACCAGGGCGGCCCGGACACCACCGAGGCCCGCGAACGCATCGTGCGCGACTACCTCAACAGCGTGCCGCTGTCGGCGGTACCCGGCCACGGCGAGGTGCACGGCATGGCCGAAGGCCTGCGGGTGTGGTACGGCGCCGACTTCGACCAGGTCAACCAGGCCCTCACCTCCACCGCCAGCGATGAAAAGAGCATGGCCGAACGCGGCCTGGCCCTGCGCCAGGTGCTGTCGCTGATGATCGCCCAGCGCCGCCCCTCGCACTACCTGTCCAAGGGCCGCATCGAGCTGGCCGAGCTCACCGATTCGCACATCCGCGTACTCGCCGCCAACGGCATCATCGAGCACCCCCTGGCCGACGCCGCCCTGGCCAGCAAGGCGGTGTACCGCGACTGGGTGGCCCAGCCGACCATCGTGCCGATCATCACCAACAAGGGCATCAGCCTGGCCCGCAACCGCCTGGCGGCCATGCTCAACCGGCCGCTGTACGACCTCGACCGCCTCGACCTGTCGGCCACCAGCACCCTGCAGGCCGACCTGCAAGTGCAGGTCAGCCAGTACCTGAAAAACCTCGCCGACCCGGAGTTCGCCGCACAGATCGGCCTGATCGGCGAACGCCTGCTCACCGCCAAGACCACCGACCAGGTGAGCTACAGCTTCACCCTGTTCGAACGCACCGCCGACGGCTCGCGGGTGCGGGTGCAGACCGACAGCACCAACCAACCCTTCGACATCAACGAAGGCAGCAAGCTAGAACTGGGCTCCACCGCCAAGCTGCGGGTGCTGACCACCTACCTGGAGATCATCGCCGAGCTGCACGACAAGTACGCCGGCAAGCCGGCGGCCGAGCTGAAGAAGGTCCCGGTGGCCGAACTCGACCGCATCACCCAGTGGTCGCTGGAATGGCTGATGCAGAACAGCAAGAACCAGAGCCTGGACGCCATGCTCGACGCCGCGCTCGAACGCAAGTACTCGGCCAACACCGGCGAGGCCTTCTTCACCGGTGGCGGCATGCATGTGTTCAACAACTTCCGCAAGGAAGACAACAACCGCAATCCGACCCTCAAGGATGCCCTGCGCGAGTCGATCAACCTGCCGTTCATTCGCCTGATGCGCGACATCGTGCGCTACGTCACCTACCAGCAGCCGTTCAACCGCGAACCGCTGCTCAGGGACGACAGCGACCCGCGCCGCCAGGAATACCTGGCGCGCTTTGCCGACCGCGAAGGCTCCAACTACACCATGCGCTTCTGGAAGAAATACCAGCGCAAGACCTCGCAGCAGCGCCTGGACACCTTCCTCGACAGCCTGCGCGTAACCCCGCAGCGCCTGGCTGCGGTGCACCGCTACCTGTTCCCCGAGGCCGGCCAGGAGACCTTCAACGCCTTCGTCCGCGCCCACAGCAAGGAAGACAAGAAGGCCATGGCCAAGCTCACCGACGGCCGCCTGGTGGAGATGTACGAAGCCTACGGCCCGGGCAAGTACGACCTGCCCGACCAGGGCTACATCGCCAAGGTCCACCCATTGGACCTGTGGCTGCTCGGCTACCTGCTGAAGAACCCCGGCGCCTCGCTCAAGGACGCCCTCAACGCCAGCCGTTTCGAGCGTCAGGAGGTCTACAGCTGGCTGTTCAAGAGCCGCCACCAGGGCGCCCGCGACAGCCGTATCCGCACCATGGTCGAGATCGAGGCGTTCACCGACATCCACCAGCGCTGGAAGCGCGTCGGCTACCCGTTCGACCACCTGGTGCCGTCGCTGGCCACCGCCATCGGCAGCTCCGGCGACCGCCCGGCGGCGCTGTCCGAACTGGTCGGGATCATCCAGAACGACGGCGTGCGCCTGCCCACGCTGCGCATCGACACCCTGCACTTCGCCCAGAACACCCCCTACGAGACGCAGTTGATCAGCGACCCGGACCGTGGCCAGCGGATCCTCCCGGTGGAAGTCGCCCGGGCGCTCAAGGGCGCCATGTCGCAGGTGGTCGACGCCGGTACCGCACGGCGCATCTCCGGCAGCTTCAAGCTGCACGACGGCACCCCGCTGGTGATGGGCGGCAAGACCGGCACCGGCGACAACCGCATCGAAAGCTTCGGCGCCGGCGGCCGGCTGATCGGCTCGCGTTCGCTGAACCGCACCGCGACCTTCGTGTTCTTCCTCGGCGACAACCACTTCGGCACCCTCACCGCGTTTGTCCCGGGGCGCTCGGCCGAAGCGTTCAAGTTCACCTCGGCATTGCCGGTGCAGGTGCTCAAGGGCATGGCGCCGATCCTCATGCCGTACCTGGAGCCGGGCAACCCCACCGCCTGCAAGGCGCCGCAGGTGGCGGGCCAGTCCTGAACTATCAAAAAATTAGATGATAATCATCTGCATTTGAAGGCTTGTCTTTAGATATATCTTGAGTAATATCTTGAGATATATCTTAACAG
Organism: Mitsuaria sp. RG; assembly: GCF_028369275.1. NCBI lineage: Bacteria > Pseudomonadati > Pseudomonadota > Betaproteobacteria > Burkholderiales > Sphaerotilaceae > Roseateles > Mitsuaria sp. RG. The sequence goes on along the minus strand of NZ_JAQMYQ010000061.1, from coordinate 1,343 downwards.
ACGGAGCCCTTCCCCATGCGTGACCACGACCCCTTCGAACGCCGCCCCGGCCGCGGCGAACGTGGCCCGCGGGTGTTCGCCCCGGGCGACCTGAAGCTGCTGATGCTGTCGATGCTGGCCGAGCAACCCGGCCACGGCTACGACCTGATCCGTCAGATCGAGACCCTCTTCGACGGCAGCTACAGCCCCAGCCCCGGGGTGATCTACCCCACCCTCAGCTACCTCGAGGAAGCCGAGCTGGTCACCGGCGCCATCCAGGGCAGCAAACGCCTCTATGCCATCACCGCTGCCGGCCGCAGTGCCTTGCAGGAACAGGCCGTCGCCCTCGACGGCGTGCGCATGCGCATCGAGGTGAGCAAGCGCGCCCTGCGCGGCCACGACCGCCCGCCGGAAATCCACGAAGCCGTCGGCAACCTGCGCCACGCGCTGCACATGCACAGCGGCCGCTGGACCAGCGAAGAGATCGAGCGGGTGCGCAACCTGCTCAACGACACCGCCAAGGCCATCGCCTCCGGGCCGGCCACCCCCGTTACGGAGAACACCCCATGAGCGACACTATTCATCGCGTCAATCACGAGATCCGCCAGCGCCGTCTCGAAGTGCTGCGGGTCACCGACCTCACCCCGCGCATGCGCCGCATCACCCTCGGTGGCGCGGAGCTGGCCGGTTTCACCAGTGTCGGCACGGACGACCACATCAAGCTGCTGTTTGCCTGCAGCCCCGAGGAACAACAGGCCATCGACGCGCGCAACCTGGGTCGCGACGGCGGCGCCCGGCCGACCATGCGCGAGTACACACCACGGCGCATCGACCTGGTGAACAACCAGCTGGATATCGATTTCGTCCTGCATGGCGATGGCCCCGCCTCCACCTGGGCAGCCCAGGCCGCGCCCGGCCAGACCTTGGACATCGCCGGCCCGCGGGCCTCGATGGTGGTGCCGGATATCTTCGACAGCTACCTGCTGATCGGCGACGAGACGGCAATCCCGGCCATAGCCCGGCGCCTGGAGGAACTGCCGGCGGGCCGCCAGGTGCTGGCGGTGATCCAGATCGAGGACGAGCAGGAGCGCCAGGCGCTGACGAGCAAGGCCCAGGTCGAGGTGATCTGGGTGCGTCGGCACCAGGAGGATGTGCTGGAGCGGGTCAAGCACCTGGCGTTGCCCCAGGGTCGGTTGTATGGCTGGGTGGCGCTGGAGAAGGCACTGACCCGCCAGGCCAAGGCGCTGCTGCTGGAGAAAGGCGTGCCCGAGGATGCCCTCAAGGCTGCGGCTTACTGGCGAGCTGACGGTACCGCCGACGACGAATGATCGGGATCTGCACACCCCGGTGTAGGAGCGGCCTTG
>NZ_JAQMYQ010000060.1:0-29216 GCF_028369275.1 Mitsuaria sp. RG | reverse complement strand
CCCCCGGGGCCGCTACGCGCCCCTTTCGCGGCACAAGGCCGCTCCTACACAGGGATCGCGTCAACCGCCTCCGTGATAAGGTTCCTGTTCTGCACCAACCGCACTTCCGAGACCACCCAATGCCCCAGACCACCTCACTTCACTCAGGCTTCATGATCGTCCAGGGCAACCGCCTGGACGACCTGCGCAATCTGGTGGTGAGCGTGATGCGCCGCTATCCCCTGGCACCGTTGGAAAACGAAATCGCCCTGGTGCAGAGCAACGGTATCGCCCAATGGTTGAAACTGGCCTTGGCCGAGGATCCGCAGGACGACGACCTGGGCGGTTGCGGGATCGCCGCCGCCATCGATGTGCAGCTTCCGGGCAGCTTCATGTGGCAGCTGTATCGCCGCGTGCTGGGGCGCGATGAAATCCCCGAGGTCTCACTGCTGGACAAGGCGCCCCTGACCTGGCGCCTGATGCGCCTGCTCCCGGAAGTGATCGAGCGCCCGCACTTCGAGCCCCTGCGCCGCTTCCTCACCGACGACAGCGACCTGCGCAAGCGCTATCAGTTGGCGGAGCGCCTCGCCGACCTGTTCGACCAGTACCAGGTCTACCGTGCCGACTGGCTGAAGGACTGGGCAAGTGGAGCCCATGTGCTCAACACCGCACGCGGCGAGCGCAAGCCGCTGGCCGCCGGCAATCGTTGGCAGGCCGAGCTGTGGCGGATCCTGCTCGAGGATGTGGGCGAGGCGGGCATGGCCCAGAGCCGTGCCGGCGTGCACCAACGTTTCATCGAGCGGATCAACGCCCTGGAGCAGGCGCCCGCCGGGCTACCGGCACGGCTGATCGTGTTCGGCATCTCGTCGCTGCCCGCCCAGATCCTCGAGGCCCTGGCAGGCCTGGCCCGCTTCAGCCAGGTGCTGCTGTGCGTGCACAACCCCTGCCGCCATCACTGGGGCGATATCGTCGCCGACAAGGACCTGTTGCGACACCAGTACAAGCGTCAGCAACGCAAGCAGAGCATGCCCCTGCAGCTGGACGACGAGCTGCTGCACCAGCATGCGCATCCGCTGTTGGCGGCCTGGGGCAAGCAGGGGCGCGACTATATCAACCTGCTCGACAGCTACGACGATCCCGGCAGTTACCAGGGCGTGTTCAGCGACGGACGCATCGACCTGTTCAGCGAAGGTGAGCCCAAGACCCTGCTCAACCAGCTGCAGGATGACATCCTCGAGCTGCGCCCGCTGGCCGAGACCCGCGAGCAATGGCCGGCGGTTGACCCGGCCAAGGACCGTTCCGTACGTTTCCATCTGGCCCACAGTCCACAACGCGAAGTGGAGATCCTGCACGATCAGTTGCTGGCCCGCTTCAGTGCCGACCCCACGCTGCGGCCCCGCGACGTCATCGTCATGTTGCCGGCCATCGACACCTACGCACCGCATATCCGCGCGGTGTTCGGCCAGCTCGACCGCAACGATCCGCGTTATATCCCGTTCACCCTGACCGACCAGGGCCAGCGTGGTCGCGACCCGCTGCTGATCGCCCTGGAACATCTGCTCAAGCTGCCCGACAGCCGTTTCGCCGTCAGCGAAGTGCTCGACCTGCTGGACGTGCCGGCAGTGCGTGCCCGCTTCGCCATCCAGGAAAGTGACCTGCCAACCCTGCACCGTTGGATCGAAGGCGCTGGTATCCGCTGGGGACTGAGCGCCGAGCAACGTGCCAGCCTTGGCCTGCCCGAGGGGCTTGAGCAGAACAGTTGGCGCTTCGGCCTGCGGCGCATGCTGCTGGGTTACGCCGTCGGCGTGGGCGAAAGCTGTGACGGTATCGAGCCGTACGATGAGATCGGGGGGCTCGACGCCGCGCTGATCGGCCCGTTGGTGGCGTTGCTCGATGCCCTGGACATTGCCTGCCAGGCCCTCTCGCAACCCGCCTCGGCGACGGAGTGGGGGGCACGGCTGCATGCGCTGCTGCAGATCTTCTTCCTGGCCGAGAACGAGCACGACGAGTTGCTCCTGGTCCAGCTGCAGGACCTGCGCGACACCTGGCTGGAAACCTGCGACGCGGTTGGCCTGCACGACTTGCTGCCACTGACCGTGGTGCGCGAAGCCTGGCTGTCCGGGCTGGACCAGGGCAAGTTGTCCCAGCGCTTCCTGGCCGGCTCGGTGAACTTCTGCACCCTGATGCCCATGCGCGCCATCCCGTTCAGGCTGGTCTGCCTGCTGGGCATGAACGATGGCGACTACCCGCGTGCCCAGCCGCCCCTCGACTTCGACCTGATGGCCAGCGACTACCGGCCAGGGGATCGTTCCCGTCGGGAGGATGACCGTTACCTGTTGCTCGAGGCCTTGCTCTCGGCACGCGACCAGCTCTATGTGAGCTGGGTCGGGCGCAGCATCCGCGACAACAGCGAGCGCCCGTCCTCGGTGCTGATCGGGCAGTTGCGCGATCACCTGGCCGCCGGCTGGCAGCTCGCCGGCGCCAGGACCGGCCAACGCGACGACCCTGGGCAGCAGTTGCTGCATGCCCTGACCCAAGAGCATCCATTACAGCCGTTCAGCCAGCGCTACTTCCAGAAGGGCAGCCCGTTGTTCAGCTTCGCCCATGAATGGTTGGCCTTGCACCAGGCCGGGGATGAAGCGCAAGCGCCTACCGCCCTGTCGCCCTACGCCAGCGATGAGCCGCTCAACCTGGTGCAGCTTCAGGACTTCCTGCGCCATCCGGTGCGGCATTTCTTCAGTCAGCGCCTGAAAGTGTTCTTCGAGGCGCTGGAGGCACCGACCCCGGACGAAGAACCCTTCGTGCTGGACGCCCTGCAACGCTATGGCCTGAGCGAAAGCCTGCTCGGCGCCGCGCTGGCCGATCCGGACAACGCCGAGCGGGCGCTGCAGGCCCAGGCCCGACGCCTCCAGGCCTGCGGGATGCTGCCGCTGGCAGGCTTCGGCGAAGCCTTGCAGGCCGAGTTGATCCAACCGCTGCCGGACCTGCTGCAACGCCATCGGCAACTGCTGCAACGCTGGCCGACCCTGGTCGAGGGGGCCCTGCCGGTCCATTTCGAACACGGGCCGTTGCGCCTGGAGGGCTGGCTCGGCCGGGTGTACCAGGCCGAGGACCAGAGCCTGCTGAGCATCGCCACCGTGCCCAATTCCCTCAGTGCCGGGCGCAACAGCCTGAAGTGGCACCGGCTGGTGCCGGCCTGGGTCATGCACCTTGCCGCCTGCGCCTCGGGCTATCCGCTGCACAGCGCGCTGGTGGCCAGCGACCTGACCTTGTTGCTGGCACCGCTACCCCAGGGCGAGGCGGCAGAGCGCCTGGGCGAACTGCTGGTGGCACGCCAGGCGGCAATGAACGCCCCTTTGCCCGTGGCGGCCAAGACGGCCTTCGCCTGGCTGGCCCAGGAGGATCCGGACAAGGCCGTGGCCGCCGCGATCCGCGCCTATGAGGGTGACGGCCAGAACAGCTTCGGCGAGCGCAGCGAAAGCCTGGCGCTGGCCCGCCAGTACCGTGACTTCGCCGCGCTGGCCCTCGACGAGACCTTCGAAGGCTGGTGCGAAGCCCTTTATCGCCCCTTGTTCGCAGCGCCCTGGCAGACCCTGGGTAACCCGGAGAACGCCCAATGACCCAAGCCCGCCCCCTGGCGCTGAGTTTCCCCCTGCACGGCAGCCAGCTGATCGAAGCCAGCGCCGGTACCGGCAAGACGTTCACCATTTCGGCCCTGTACCTGCGGCTGATCCTCGGCCATGGCGGTGAGCAGGGTTTCAGTCGCGAGCTGCTGCCACCGCAGATCCTCGTGGTGACCTTTACCGACGCGGCCACCAAGGAGCTGCGCGAGCGTATTCGCACGCGCCTGGCCGAAGCAGCGCGCTTCTTCCGCGGTGAGCTGGACGATGCCGACCCGCTGCTGCACCTGCTGCGCGACGATTATCCACAGGAACATTGGCCACGCTGCGCCAGCCGCCTGGAGATCGCCGTGCAGTGGATGGACGAGGCCGCCGTCTCGACCATCCATGGCTGGTGCCAGCGCATGCTGCGCGAGCACGCCTTCGACAGCGGCAGCCTGTTCACCCAGAGCCTGGAGACCGATCACAGCGAACTGCTGGGCCAGGTCATGCGCGACTACTGGCGGCGCTTCTGCTACGGCATGCGCGGCGAGTCGCTGGCCTGGGTGCGCGGCAACTGGGGCAGCCCCGATGCCTTGCTGCCAAGGATCAGGCCGCTGTTTGGCCGTGTCCGTGGCCAGGAGGACGAGCAAGACCCGCAGTCGTTGATTGAGGCGACCCTGCGCCAGCGCACCGAGCAATTGGCGCAACTCAAGGCGCCCTGGGGCGCCTGGGCCGACGAGCTGCAGCAGATCTGCCGCGATGCCGTGGCCGCCAAGCAGGCCGACGGGCGCAAGCTACAGGCACGCTTTTTCGAGCCCTGGTTCGACAAGCTGCGGGCCTGGGCCGGTGATGAGCAGGCCATGGAACTGGACCTGGGCACCGGCTTCACCCGCCTGACGCCCGCCGGCCTGGCCGAGGCCTGGAAGTCCGGCGAGCCGCCGCAGCACCCGGCGCTGCGGGCCATGGAGTCCTTGCGCGAGCAGCTGCAGGGGCTGGCCAGTCCCGATGCACGGTTGCTGGAACATGCCGCCGCCTGGGTATCGGCGCGCTTCGAGGTGGAGAAGCGTCGCCGCGCCGAGATGGGCTTCGACGACATGCTGCTGCGCCTGGAGCATGCCCTGGGCAGCGACTCGGGTGAGCGCCTGGCCGCGTTGATCCGCGAGCAGTTCCCGGTCGCGTTGATCGACGAATTCCAGGACACCGACCCCGTCCAGTACGGGATCTTCGAGCGCATCTACCGCATCACCGAGAACAACCCGGACACCGGCCTGTTCATGATCGGCGACCCCAAACAGGCGATCTACGCCTTCCGTGGCGCCGACATCTTCACCTACCTGGCCGCGCGCCGCGCCACCGCCGGGCGCCTGCACAGCCTGGACACCAACTACCGCTCCAGCCAGGCCATGGTCGCGGCAGTGAACCGCGTGTTCCTGCAAGCCGAGGAACGTATCGAGGGCCGTGGCGCCTTCCTGTTCCGGAGCCAGGGCGACAATCCATTGCCATTCGTCGAAGTGCGCGCCAAGGGTCGTGGCGAGCAACTGTTGATCGCCGGACAGCCCAGCGCGGCCCTGCATTGCTGGCAGCTGGAGAGCGACGAGCCGGTATCCAGCACAGCGTATCGCCAGCAGCTGGCCGCCAGTTGCGCCAGCCATATCGTCGAGCTGCTCGAGGGTGGGCAGCAGGGCGTCAGCGGTTTCGCCGATGCCGCTGGCAAGCTGCGGGCCTGCCTGCCTTCCGATATCGCCATCCTGGTGCGCGACGGTCGCGAGGCCCAGCTGGTCCGCGCCGAACTGGCCGCCCGCGATGTGCGCAGCGTGTACCTGTCGGACAAGGACTCGGTATTCGCCGCCCAGGAGGCCCATGATCTGCTGGCCTGGCTCAAGGCCTGCGCCGAACCGGACTCGGAGCGTATGCTCAAGGCCGCCCTGGCCAGCCTGACCCTCGACCTGCCGCTTATCGAACTGGAACGCCTGAACCAGGACGAGCGGGTCTGGGAAAGCTGGGTGATGCGCTTTCGCCGTTACCGCGACACCTGGCAGCGCCAGGGCGTGCTGCCCATGCTGCGCCGCCTGCTGCACGACTTCCAGCTGCCGCGGGCGCTGATGGGCCGCAGCGACGGCGAACGGGTGCTGACCAACCTGCTGCACCTGGCTGAACTGTTGCAGCAGGCCGCGGGCGAGCTGGATGGCGAGCAGGCGCTGATCCGCCATCTCACCGAGCACCTGGCCAACGCCGGGCAGGCCGGAGAAGAGCAGATCCTGCGCCTGGAAAGCGACGAGCAACTGGTCAAGGTGGTGACCATCCACAAGTCCAAGGGCCTGGAATACCCCTTGGTGTACCTGCCGTTCATCTGTACCAGTAAGCCGGTGGATGGCCAGCGCCTGCCCCTGGGCTGGCACGACGACCAGGGTGTGGCGCACCTGACCCTGACCCCGAATGCCGAGCAGATCGAGCGCGCCGACGATGAACGCCTGGCCGAGGACCTGCGCCTGCTCTACGTCGCCTTGACCCGTGCCCAGCACGCCTGCTGGCTGGGCGTTGCCGACCTCAAGCGCGGCACCCAGCGCAGTTCGCAGCTGCACCGTTCGGCCTTGGGCTACCTGCTGGGCGGCGGCTTGCCGTTGGCGGCTTCCAGCCAATTGGGCGAATGGCTCAGTACCCTGGCGGCCGGCAATCCGGCCATCACCCATGGTCCGCTGCCCGAGGTCCAGGCCCTGTGCTACCGCATGCCGGACAGCCAGCGCGAACTGCTGCCGCCGCGTAAGCCACGGCGGGCCGCTGCGGAGCATTGGTGGATCGCCTCGTACAGCGCCTTGCGGGTGGGTGACCAGACCCTGGTCGCCGACAGCTCCCAGGCCCAGCAACTGCTGGACGACGAGGTGCTGGACAGCCAGGCGCTGCGCGAGGTGCCGGCCGAGGCGGGCGATATCCACCGCTTCCCCCGTGGGCCGAATCCGGGCACCTTCCTCCACGGCCTGCTCGAATGGGCGGGGCGCGAAGGGTTCGCCGAGGTCGCCGCCCAAGGGCCGGTGATCGAACGCACCGTGGGCCAGCGCTGCAACCGACGCGACTGGACCGGCTGGATTCCCACGCTGACCCAGTGGCTGCAGCAACTGCTGGTCCAGCCCATGCCGTTGCAAGGGGCCACCTTGACCCTCGCAGGCCTTGAGCGCTACCAGGTCGAAATGGAGTTCTGGTTCGCCAGCCATCAGGTCGATGCGGTGCGCCTCGACCACCTGGTGGCGCGCCACACGCACGTTGGCATGACGCGGGCGGCCGCCCAGCCGACCGTGCTCAACGGCATGTTCAAGGGCTTCATCGACCTGGCCTTCGAGCTCGACGGGCGCTACTACGTGGCCGACTACAAGTCCAACTGGCTCGGCCCCGACGCCGAGGCCTACGGCGCCCTGGCCATGGAGCAGGCAATTCTCGAGCACCGCTACGACCTGCAGTACGTGCTCTACCTGCTGGCCCTGCATCGCCAGCTGCGCGCGCGCCTGCCCGACTACGACTACGACCGGCATGTCGGCGGTGCTGTGTTCATCTTCCTGCGTGGCGTCACCTCGGCCGGTCACGGGCTGTATCATGCGCGGCCTCCCCGGGCGCTGATCGAACAGCTCGACGCGATGTTCCGGGGTGAGCAAGAACCTGCCCAACAGGACCTGTTTGCCGGAGCCACGCCATGAGCCGCAACCTCGACGACCTGCTGCCCACGCCCTTGCAGGCCGAGCACCTGAGCGCCCTGGCGCCGCTGCGCCATAGCCAGGACTTGCTGGCGCTGCTCGATCGCTGGGTCGAGCGTGGCTGGCTGCGCGCACTGGACCGGGCCTTCGTGAGTTTCCTCGAGGAGCGGGCGCCGGGCAGCGATCCGCTGGTGCTGCTGGCCGCCGCCCTGGCCAGCCACCAGCTGGGTCATGGCCATGTCTGCCTCGACCTGCAACAGACCCTTGCCGAGCCGGACTTCGCCCTGTCGCTGCCGCCGGAAGGCGATGCCCTGGCCGGGCCGTTGCTGCTGCCTTCGCAGCTGCTGGCCAGCCTCGAACTGGGCACCTGGTTGCAGCGGATCGCCGAGAGCCCCCTGGTTGCCACTGGCGATACCGTCGAGCAGCGTGCCCGACCACTGGTGGTCAGCGGTGAGCGCCTGTATCTGCGCCGCTATTGGACCTACGAGCGACGCATCGACAACGCCCTGCATGAGCGCCTGGCACGCCTTCAGCCTCAGCCGGCCGACCTGGCACTACGCCTGGCGCAACTGTTCGAAGGTGGCTCGGTTGCAGGCGAAGTGGACTGGCAGAAGCTGGCCTGCGCCCTGGCCACCCGTGCCGGCTTCAGTGTCATCACCGGCGGCCCCGGAACCGGCAAGACCACCACTGTGGTACGTCTGCTGGCGTTATTGCAGGGGCCTGCTGTCGAGCAAGGCCGGCCGCTGCGCATCCGCCTGGCGGCGCCGACCGGCAAGGCCGCGGCGCGCCTCACCGAGTCCATCGGTCAGCAGGTGGAACGCTTGCAGGTGGATGGCGCGGTGCGGGCGCAGATCCCCACCGAGGTCAGCACCGTGCACCGCCTGCTGGGCAGCCGCCCGGGGTCGCGGCACTTCCGCCATCATGCCGGCAACCCGTTGCCCCTGGATGTGCTGGTGGTCGACGAAGCCTCGATGATCGACCTGGAGATGATGGCCAACCTGCTCGATGCCCTGCCGGCCAATGCGCGTCTGGTGTTGCTGGGCGACAAGGACCAGCTCGCCTCGGTGGAGGCCGGGGCGGTGCTGGGCGACCTGTGCCGTGACGCCGAGGACGGCTGCTACTGGCCGCAGACCCTGGCCTGGCTGGAGCAGGTGGGCGGGCAATCGCTGGCCGACATCGGCCTGAAGACGGGCGACGGTCAGCGCAACCCGCTGGCCCAGCAGATCGTGATGCTGCGCCACTCACGGCGTTTCGGCGAAGGCAGCGGCATCGGCCAGTTGGCGCGCCTGGTCAATCGCCAGCAAGCCCTGGAGGCGCGTGCGCTGCTGGCGACCCGACCGGCGGATGTCCATTGCCTGACCCTGGGCGGCGAGCATGACAAACGCTTCGACCGCCTGCTGCTCGATGGCCTCAACCAGGGTGCCGAAGGACCACAGGGCTATCGCGGTTACCTGCGTACCATCGGTCGCCTGCGCCCGCCGCCAGGCACGCCAGGCGACGATCCGCGCTGGGAGCGCTGGGCGGCCGAGGTGCTGCAGAGCTTCGAGGCGTTCCAGTTGCTCTGCGCCGTGCGCAAGGGCGCCTGGGGTGTCGAAGGCCTCAACGAGCGGGTCGCCCGGGTGCTGCACAACGCTGGGCTGATCGACAGCCAGCAACCCTGGTACGAGGGCCGTCCGGTACTGGTGACCCGCAACGACTATGGCCTCGGCCTGATGAACGGCGATATCGGCATCGCTCTGCGCCTGCCGGACGATCAGGGTGAGGCGCTGTTGCGCGTGGCTTTCCCGCGCAACGATGGCAGCGGTGGGGTTCGTTTCGTCCTGCCCAGCCGCCTCAGCGAGGTGGAAACAGTATTCGCCATGACCGTGCACAAGTCCCAGGGCTCGGAATTCAGCCATACCACGCTGGTGCTGCCCGACGCGCTGAACCCGGTGCTGACCAAGGAGCTGGTGTACACCGGCATCACCCGCGCCAAGCATTGTTTCAGCCTGATCGAGCCGCGCGCCGGGGTGTTCGAGGAGGCCGTGGGGCGCAAGGTCCGGCGGGTCTCGGGGCTGATGCTGGAGCAAGTCTGACTCTGGAGTTTGCCGCCGATATGCTATCGTTGCGGCATTATCCGCAAACATTTTGTGAGATTTCCCCCCATGACAGTGGCTGTCTCGGCCCTGGGACGCGTGAAGGGCTGTGCGCTCTCGTTGCTGATGGCCACGCTGTTGTCGAACGGCGCGCCCGCCTGGGCGGGTAATGCCGTGTCGGATGCGCAGGTGCAGCAACGGGCCAGGGCCGTGACCCAGGTCGTGCTGGGCATCCTCAGCTACGCCCGCTGGCCTGCCGACCCCAATCCCCTGCGCCTGTGCCTGGTCGGCCCGACCGAATATGCCGACGACCTGATCAAGGGCAATCTGCAGCAGTCCGGGCAACCCCTGCAGGTGCGCCGCCTGCTCGCCGACGACCCCAGCGTGGCCAGTGCCTGCGATGCCATCTACCTCGGCAAGCTCGACAAGCTGCAACGTGAACGGCTGTTCCAGCGGGTCAACGGCCACCCGGTGCTGAGCATCAGCGAGGCCGACGATCCGTGCACGGTGGGGAGCCTGTTCTGCCTGCGGGTCGGCGACCAGCAGGTGGCGTTCGACGTCAACCTCGACTCGGTGGCGCGCAGCGGCGTGCGCATCCATCCCAGCGTGCTGCAGTTGTCGCGACGGCGGGCGGGGCAGCCATGAAACGTTCAGCCAGGCGCTTCAGCCGGCCGACCCTGCGCGCCGTGCTCGGGCGTGGTCATCTGGGCGTGGCCTTGCTCGCCGCAGGCCTGGCCGGTGTGCTGGTGACCCTGCTCGGGGTGGCGGCGTTGCGCGTGTATGCCAACCACAACCTGCACCTGATCGCCCGCTCCATCAACTACACCGTCGAAGCCGCCGTGGTCTTCGACGACAGTGCCGCGGCCAACGAGGCCCTGGCGCTGATCGCCTCCACCGAGGAGGTGGCCGACGCCAAGGTCTACGACAACGATGGTGACCTGCTTGCCCATTGGCAGCGTGACGAGCAGGGCGTAATGGCGCAGTTGCAGTCCCACGTAGCGCGCAGCCTGCTGGAAGAGCCGATCAACATGCCGGTGCAGCACATGGGTCAGCGGGTCGGCCATATAGAGCTGACCGGACAGGGCGGCAGCCTGGTGCGCTTCCTGTTCAGCGGCCTGGTGGGCATCCTGGTGTGCACGGTGCTCAGCGCGGTGCTGGCGCTGTACCTGTCGCGACGCCTGTTCGGCGACATCATCCGTCCCTTGCGCAACCTGGCCAGCGTCGCCCATGCCGCGCGACGCGAGCGCAGCTTCGACCGGCGGGTACCGCAAACCCAGATCGCCGAACTCAACGAGCTGGGCAACGACTTCAATGCCCTGCTCGACGAGCTGGAGGTCTGGCAGAGCCACCTGCAGAGCGAGAACGAAAGCCTTGCCCACCAGGCCAGCCATGACAGCCTCACCGGCCTGCCCAACCGTGCCTTCTTCGAAGGGCGGTTAAGCCGCAGCCTGCGCAATGCCGCCCGTAGCGAAGACCACCTGGCGCTGTTGTTCCTCGACAGCGACCACTTCAAGCAGATCAACGACAGCCTCGGCCATGCGGTGGGGGACGAAGTGCTGATCAGCGTGGCCAACCGCGTGCGTGCGCAACTGCGCGAGCACGACCTGGTGGCGCGCCTGGGGGGTGACGAGTTCGCCGTGTTGCTGACCCCACTGCACTCGCGCGAGGATGCCCAGCGCATCGCCGAGAAGATCGTCGCCAGCATGAAGCTGCCGGTGCAGCTGGAGGATGGCAACAGCCTCGTCACCTCGCTGAGCGTCGGTATCGCCTATTACCCGGACGACGGCCGCGACCCGGCCAGTCTGCTCAATGCCGCCGATGCGGCGATGTACCAGGCCAAGCGCAATCGCCGTGGCCATTGGCAAGTGGCGCAGACGGAACGCTGCGCCCCTGATGCAAAAAACAGGAGCTGAACCGTGATAAAGCGTTTTTCCGTGCTGCGTTTCCCGTTATTCACCCTGCTGCTGGCGCTGTTCGCCCTGGCCGGCTGCCAGAGCGTGCCGCCCAAGGGACTGACCCCCGAGCAGGTTGCTGTGCTCAAGCGCGAGGGTTTTGCCCCGACCGACGAGGGCTGGGCGTTCGACCTGTCCGGCAAGGTGCTGTTCGGCAGTGACCTGGACAGCCTCAACAGCGCCAGCGAGTCGATTGTCGAGCGCATCGGCAAAGCGCTGCTGTCGGTGGATATCCAGCGGGTGCGGATCGACGGCCACACCGATGCCTCGGGCAAGACCGCCTACAACCAGCAGCTCTCCGAGCGCCGTGCCCAGAGCGTGGCCAAGGCCTTGATCGGCATCGGCATGCAGCCGCAGAACATCCAGACCCGCGGCATGGGCAGCAGCCAGCCGGTGGCGGATAACCGCACCGCGACAGGACGCATGGAGAATCGGCGGGTGTCGATCGTGGTGGCGTCGGACTGAGTGCTGCATGCCATCCATCGCGGGGCAAGTCGCATCGGCGCACCGCCGCTCCCACGTTGAATTGCCAATACCTGCGTGGGAGCGGGCTTGCCCCGCGATGGCCCTCAAGTTCAACCTTGAGCGAACTTCATCTCCCGCGTTTCCCCCATCAACAACGGCGCATTGGCCTCGGTCACCTCGCGGATGTAATCCCACAGCAGGGTGATCCGCTTGAGCTTGCGCAGATCCTCCCGACAGTACATCCAGAACTGCCGCGTCACCTCGATCTGCTCCGGCAGCACCGTCACCAGCCGCGGGTCCTGCGCCGCCAGGAAGCACGGCAGGATCGCCAGCCCGCGCCCCTGCAAGGCCGCCGTGTACTGGGCGATCACGCTGGTGCTGCGCAGGTGCGCGTTGGCGCTGGGGATCAGGTTGGCCAGGTACAGCAGCTCCGAGCTGAACGCCAGGTCGTCCACGTAGCTGATGAACGGATGGCGCCCCAGGTCGGCGATCTCGCGGATCGGCTCGTGGCTGTCCAGGTAGTCCTGGGTGGCATACAGGCGCAGGCGGTAGTCGCACAGCTTGCAGCACACGTAAGGGCCATGTTCCGGGCGCTCCAGGGCGATGACGATATCGGCCTCGCGCTTGGACAGGCTGATGAAGTGCGGCAGCGGCAGGATATCCACCGAGATCGCCGGCCAGGCATCGACGAAATGGCTCAGCTGCGGGGTGACGAAGAAGCTGCCGAAGCCTTCGGTGCAGCCCATGCGCACATGCCCCGACAACGCCACGCCCGACCCCGAGACCTGCTCGCAGGCCATGTGCAGGGTGCTCTCGATCGATTCGGCATAGCCCAGCAGGCGCTGGCCTTCGGCGGTGAGAACAAAGCCGTTGGTCCGCGACTTCTCGAACAGCAAAGTGCCCAGCGCCCCTTCCAGTGAACCGATGCGCCGCGACACCGTGGTGTAGTCCACGGCCAGGCGCTTGGCCGCACTGCTGGCCTTGCGGGTGCGCGCCACCTCAAGAAAGAACTTGAGGTCGTCCCAGTTCAGCGCGCTCAGGGAGGTGAGGTCTTTTTGCATGATGATCCGGTTTTTTTGTGCATTCTTGTTGGATGTTTGCACATCTATACTCGAACTCAGCCCCTGAGCGCCACCCCGTTCGCTGCGGCGTAGGCGTCCTCGTTCCGACAATAATTCCAAGGAGAGCGCAGATGAACGCACCCCAGACGCCCGACCAGACCAAGGTCGAGCAGGTCAAGCTGCTGATCGACGGCCAATGGGTCGAGTCCAAGACCACCGAATGGCGTGACATCGTCAATCCAGCGACCCAGCAAGTGCTGGCGCGGGTGCCGTTCGCCACCGTCGAGGAAGTCAACGCCGCCGTGGCTGCGGCCGAGCGCGCCTTCAAGACCTGGCGCGACACCCCGATCGGCGCGCGCATGCGCATCATGCTCAAGCTGCAGGCGCTGATCCGTGAACACAGCAAGCGCATCGCCGTGACCCTCAGCGCCGAACAGGGCAAGACTATCGCCGACGCCGAGGGCGATATCTTCCGTGGCCTGGAAGTGGTCGAGCACGCCGCTTCCATCGGCACCCTGCAGATGGGCGAGTTCGCCGAGAACGTCGCCGGCGGTGTCGACACCTACACCCTGCGCCAGCCGATCGGCGTGTGCGCCGGCATCACCCCGTTCAACTTCCCGGCGATGATCCCGCTGTGGATGTTCCCGATGGCCATCGTCTGCGGCAACACCTTCGTGCTCAAACCGTCCGAGCAGGACCCGCTGTCGACCATGATGCTGGTCGAGCTGGCGCTGCAAGCCGGCATCCCGGCCGGCGTGCTCAACGTGGTGCACGGTGGCAAGCAGGTGGTCGACACGATCTGCACCCACCAGGACATCAAGGCGATCTCGTTCGTCGGCTCGACCGAGGTCGGCACCCACGTTTACAACCTGGGCAGCCAGCATGGCAAGCGCGTGCAATCGATGATGGGCGCCAAGAACCACGCCGTGGTGCTGCCCGACGCCAACCGCACCCAGACCATCAATGCCCTGGTCGGCGCCGCTTTCGGCGCGGCCGGCCAGCGCTGCATGGCCACCTCGGTGGCGGTGCTGGTGGGCAAGGCCCGCGAATGGCTGCCGGATATCAAGGACGCGGCGAGCAAGCTCAAGGTCAACGCCGGCAACGAGCCGGGCACCGATGTCGGCCCGGTGGTCTCCAAACGCGCCAAGGAGCGTGTGCTGGGCCTGATCGAAAGCGGTATCAAGGAAGGCGCCAAGCTCGAACTGGACGGCCGCGATGTGAAGGTGCCGGGCTACGAGCAGGGCAACTTCATCGGCCCGACCCTGTTCTCCGGGGTGAAGACCGACATGCAGGTCTACACCCAGGAAATCTTCGGCCCGGTACTGGTGACCCTGGAGGTCGATACCCTCGACGAGGCCATCGCCCTGGTCAACGCCAACCCGTTCGGCAACGGCACCGGCCTGTTCACCCAGAGCGGCGCGGCGGCGCGCAAGTTCCAGAGCGAGATCGATATCGGCCAGGTCGGCATCAACATCCCGATCCCGGTGCCGGTGCCGTTCTTCAGCTTCACCGGTTCCCGTGGCTCCAAGCTCGGCGACCTCGGCCCGTACGGCAAGCAGGTGGTGCAGTTCTACACTCAGACCAAGACCGTCACCGCTCGCTGGTTCGACGATGACAGCGTCAATGACGGTGTGAACACCACCATCAGCCTGCGCTAAGGAGAACGCCATGCGTATCGCTTTCATCGGCCTGGGCAACATGGGCGCGCCCATGGCCCGCAACCTGATCAAGGCCGGGCACCAGCTCAACCTGTTCGACCTGAACAAGGCCGTGCTGGCAGAACTTGCCGAGCTGGGCGGCCAGGTCAGCACCTCGCCCAAGGACGCTGCCGCCAACAGCGAGCTGGTGATCACCATGCTGCCGGCCGCCGCCCATGTGCGCGGCGTGTACCTGGATGAAGAAACCGGCGTGCTGGCCGGCATCCGCCCCGGCACCCCGACCGTGGACTGCAGCACCATCGACCCGCAGACCGCCCGTGAGGTCTCCAAGGCCGCGGCGGCCAAGGGCATCGACATGGGCGATGCGCCGGTTTCCGGCGGGACCGGCGGCGCGGCAGCCGGCACCCTGACCTTCATGGTCGGCGCCAGCGCCGGGCTGTTCGCCACGCTCAAGCCGGTGCTGGAGCAGATGGGCCGCAATATCGTGCACTGTGGCGAGGTCGGCACCGGGCAGATCGCCAAGATCTGCAACAACCTGCTGCTGGGCATCTCGATGATCGGCGTGTCCGAGGCCATGGCCCTGGGCAATGCGCTGGGCATCGACACCAAGGTGCTGGCCGGGATCATCAACAGCTCCACCGGGCGTTGCTGGAGTTCGGACACCTACAACCCGTGGCCGGGCATCATCGAGACCGCCCCGGCTTCGCGCGGCTACACCGGCGGCTTCGGTGCCGAGCTGATGCTCAAGGACCTGGGGCTGGCCACCGAGGCCGCGCGCCAGGCGCACCAGCCGGTGATCCTGGGGGCAGTGGCCCAGCAGCTGTACCAGGCCATGAGCCTGCGCGGCGAGGGTGGCAAGGATTTCTCGGCGATCGTCGAGGGGTACCGCAAGAAGGATTGACGAGCGAGTGGACTTGATCGCGGGCCGGGTGGCCCTTCCCCTTGTAACTGCGCACCTTGGGGAAGGGTCATCAGGTTCGCGATTTTTTTATGACCAGCTGTGGGGGGCGTGGGAGCGGGCTTGCCCCGCGATGGCATCTGCTCGAGCAGTGATGTCTTGTGGCAGTACGCATCGCGGGGCAAGCCCGCTCCCACCGAGTCAGGCGAAGACGAAGTATTTACGCACCGTCTCGACCACTTCCCAGGTCCCCTTCATCCCCGGTTCGATCACAAACACATCGCCCGCCTTCAGATGCTTCGGCTCTTCACCCTCAGGCGTGACGATGCAGTAGCCATCGAGGAAATGGCAGTACTCCCACTTCTCATAGTTGACCTCGAACTTGCCTGGCGTGCAGATCCAGGTGCCCATGATCTTGCTGCCGTCAGCGGACAGGTAGGCGTTGAGGTTGACGGTGTGCGGGTCGCCGCCGATGCGCTTCCACTTGGTCGCGTCGACCACCGGGGTCGGGCAGGTTTCGCGCAGGACGGTGATGAAATCGGACATGGCGTGGCTCCAGGCAACAGGTGAGATGACGCATCACCATAGGGCCATTGCCAGGCGGGCAGTTGCCTGGGCTCGACGCCCAGCTGTCTGCCTGCGCTATGCCGGGATATGGGCCTTGCAGTAGTGAATAAATGCAGCCACCGGCTCAGGCCAGGCCGTCAATTGCTCCGTGGTCTCGCCCCGGTAGGCGTCCCGGGCATTGGCCAGCACGGGCCGGTGGACCTTGGGCAGCTGCGGTAACAGCCAGTCGGCAGCGACATCCTTGGCCGCGATTTCACCGGTCGTCAGGCTGTACCAGATACGCGCAAGGGCCAGGACCACGGTGCGCTCGTCGCCGCTCCAGTCCTCGGGGCTGTTCCATTGCGCGAGGGTGTCGTGGAAGGCCCGGGCCAGGTCGGCAGCCGGAACGGGGTCGAACCATTGCGCGGCGGCCGGGCCAAGCAGGTTGATGCTGTGCTGGCGGGCCTTGGTCAGCAGGATGGCCAGGTCGGGGTCGAGTTGTGCAGGTTCCAACTCACCGGCCAGCAACGCCTCGCGCAGCCATTCGCCGAATTGCAGTTCACGCCGGGCCGGATAGTGCCAGGGGTGAGTGTGGTCACGAGCCAGCACTGTCACCTCGAGCGCCCGCAGATCAGGGCGACTACCGGGACGGGCCGAGACCGTGAGCAGATCGAGCATCAGTGCTTGACGCGTCGCAGGGGGCAGGGGACTTGCCACGGTTACCAGCAGGTCCAGGTCGCTCTCCGGTTTCAAGCCACCGGAGACCGCAGACCCGTAAAGATGGATGGCCAGCAGTTGATCGCCCAGGTGCCGTGTGAGGATCTGCCGGGCGGCGGACAATTGCGCGTCGATCATGCTGTATGCCTCACGCCCACCAGTAACGCACGAAGTGGAAGAATACCGGCGCGGCGAAACACACCGAGTCCATGCGGTCGAGCATGCCGCCGTGGCCTTCGATCATGTGGCCCCAGTCCTTCACGCCGCGGTCGCGCTTGATTGCCGACATCACCAGCCCGCCGAAGAAACCCATGGCGTTGACGGTCAAGGCCATCAGCGCCGCCTGCCAGAAGGTGAACGGGGTGATCCAGCACAACAGGGCGCCGACCAGGGTGGCCAGCGCCACGCCGCCGAGCAGCCCTTCGAGGGTTTTCGACGGCGACAGGTTCGGCGCCACCTTGCGTTTGCCGAACAGCTTGCCGCACACGTACTGCAGCACGTCGCTGATCTGCACCACCAGGATCAGCCAGGCGATCAGCAGCAGGTTGCGGCCCTCGTAGCCGGGGATGTCCAGGGTCATCAACGCCGGCACCGACGACACGCAGTACACCGCGATCATCAGGCCCCACTGCACCTTGGAGGCGCGCTCGAGAAAGCGCGTGGTGTCGCCGCCGAAACTGGCCAGGATCGGCAGCAGCAGGAACAGGTACACCGGGATGAAGATGCTGAACAACCCGTACCAGTCCATGGCGATAAGCAGGTACTGCACCGGCAGCGCCACGTAGAACGCCGCCACCAGCGCTGGATAGTCGCTGCGTCGGGTCGGGGTGAGGGTCATGAACTCGCGCAGGGCATAGAACGACACGCCGTAGAACAGCACGATCACGCCGTACTTGCCGAACAGGAAGGCGATGCCGATCACCAGCACCATCACCCACCAGGCGTTGATGCGCGCGTTGAGGTTGTCGATCACCGCATGCGGGGCGGGGCCGGCGCGCCATTTGAGCAGGCGGCCGATCAGGCTGGCGAGCAGCAGCAGGGCGCCGATGCCGGCGAACAGCGACAGGGTGTTGTGATCCATCTCAGGCTTCCTTCGGGGCCAGGTTCAGCAGGGCCTGGCGGGCCCGCTCGAGAAAGGCGTGCTTGCCCTCGTCCGGCTGCAAGTGCAGCGGCTCGCCGAAACTCAGGGTGCACAGCAGCGGCAGCGGCAGGGCGCGGCCCTTGGGCATGACCCGGTTGAGGTTGGCGATCCACACCGGCACCAGCTCGACCTGCGGGTTGGCCGAGGCCAGGTGGAACAGGCCGCTCTTGAATGGCAGCAACGGGTCGTCGGTCAGGTTGCGCGTGCCCTCCGGGAAGAAGATCAGTGAATCGCCCTGGGCGAAGGCCTCGAGCACCGGTTGCAGCGGGTTGCCCTCGCCCGTGCCGTGCTGGCGGTCGATCAGCACGCCGTTGAACACCTTACGGATCAGGAAGTCGCGGATCCCCGGCTTGCACCAGTAGTCGGCGCCCGCCACGGGGCGGGTGCGGCGGCGCAGCGGTTCGGGCAGCGCGGCCCACAGCAGCACGAAGTCGCCATGGCTGCTGTGGTTGGCGAAGTACAGGCGCTGCACCGGTTGCGGTGTGCAGCCCAGCCACAAGGCGCGGGCGCCGGTGATCAGGCGGGCGGCGGAGGTGATGACGAAGGCGGTCAGGCTGGCGAGCATGGCATTGGTCTTATCCGGTGAAGGGGAGGGTCAGCAGCAGCGCGACCTGCAGCGCCAGGCACAGGGCCTGGCGACGCAGCAGGGCCAGGGCGGCCCGACTGCGGGTCGGCCAGTCGCGCGGGTCGCTGGGCGCAGGTTTGAGGCGCAGGTCGAACAGGGCGTGGTCCAGGGCCTGGGTATCGGCAGGCAGGTCGCCGCTGGCGCCGAGGCGGGCGAACAGGTCGGCATCCAGGGCGACGCGTATAGCCCAATACTTGTGGACCAGGCCGAGCAGCAGCAACAGGCCGCAGAGCAGATGGGGCAGTGGCGCCAATGGCAAGCCGAGCAGCGGTGCCAGGGTGCAGGCCAGGGCCAGCAGGGTCAGGCCGTCCGACAGGCGCTCCAGCTGACGGCCTCGGGCGAGCAGGCTGGCGACGAGAAACAGCCTCATGGCTGGGCCTCCAGATGATGCAATGCCAGGCGGTGGGCCGGGTGCAGGACCACGCCGGGGCGCGCCTGGCGAATCAGCGCCTCGGCTTGTTCGGCACTGGCACAGCGGCCACTGAGCAGCAGCCAGGCGGCGACGGCGCTGGCGCTGCGCGAGTAACCCAAGGCGCAGCAGACCAGCACCGGGCCTTGTTGCTGGAGGTGTTCGATGGCCTTGGCGGCCTGTTGCAGGATTTCCCGGTCTGGGGCAATCAGGTCCAGGGTCGGCAGGCTCTGGTAGTCCTGTGGCGTTTTCAGCGCCTTCATCGCGGGGCAAGCCGCGTTGTGGGAGCGGGCTTGCCCCGCGATGCTCTGTTGAGGGACAGCAAGACAGGGCAGTTCCGCGCTCAGGTCGACAATCGCCGCGAACGCGGACGCTTCAGTGCGCCCCGGAACTCTGCCGAGATATACGCCATCGGCCACCTCATCCGCCTGCGGATGCCGCCAGGTCCATAGCCGAGAATTGACCCAGGCGCCCAGCAGATACGGCGCCAGCAGCCAGGTGGCGGCCACGGACAGCTGCCCGTCGGCGCCTTTCTGGAAACCTGCGGCGCCGAACAGGGCATAGTTCAGCGCCACCAGCAGCAACGACAGCGCCGGCCACAGCAGCCACAACCCGCCACCGCCGATCTTCATTGCCAGTAGCCCCAGCACGGCCGCGCCGAGTCCATAGCGCAGTGTCAGGCGCCAACGTTTCGGATCGCGCGCCAGGTGTGCCTGTCGCCAGGGCAACGGGCCGCTGTGTGGCCACAGCCACAGGCAGACGAACCCCGCCAGCGCCCCGGTCGGCACGTCAATGAAATGATGCTGCCAGGTGGTCAGCACCGACAGGCCGATCAGCCCCATCCAGCCATGCAACACCCAGCGCCAGGCAGGATGCCGCGTATGCCGGGCGAACATCGTCCAGATGATCACCAGCAACGCAATGTGCAACGACGGCGCCTGGTTGTACGGTTTGTCGAAACCCATCAGCACATCGAACAGCCAGCCGAACAGCCCCGACAGTTCGGGACGCTCGAAGGTGAAGCGCAGCGGCCAGAGCAGGAAACAGGCCACGCAGACCAGTTGCGCCGTCAGCAGGGCCAGGGCATGACGGTCCATCTCCGAACGCGAGCGCGGCAGCAGGAACGACAACCCGTACAGCAGGTCGATCGACCAGTACGGGATGATCGTCCAGGGCCACAGCGGCACCTGCCGCTCCCAGGCGAACACCAAACTGCCGATATCCTCGCGGCCGGCGGTGTAGGTATTGGCCAGGCCGTAGCTGAGAAAGAAGAACGGCCCGAGCAGCAACAGCCACAGGACACCACGACGGACCAGCCCGGCTTCACGGCCCATCAGCGCACCCGCTGCGCCAGGCTGACGCTGAAGATGCCCCACTCGTCGATGCGCTGGGTGATCTTGCGAAACCCTGCCGCTTCCACCAACTGGTCCATCTCCGCCTGGCTGCGCCGACGCATCACCCAGGCCTGGCCGCCACGGTGGCTGGTCAGGGCGCGGGCGATCATTTCCAGCTGCGGGTGCCAGGGCTGCCCGGTGTAGACCAGATAGCCGCCGTCCTCTACCGCGTCGGCGAGTCCCGCCAGCGAGTTGCCGACCAGCTCGTTGCTGGGGAACAGTTCGTAGAGGCCCGAGACCACCGCCAGTGTCGGATGCGGGGTGAGAGCGGCCAGGCTCTGGCGGTCGAAGGCATCGCCCTGGACGAAACGAGCGATCTCGGCCAGGCCCTTTTCGCTGATCAAGGCATTGCCCTGTTGCACGTTCAGTTCGCTGTAGTCGCGCAGCAGGATCGAGTCGGGCAGCTGTTGCAGGCCCTGCAGCGCCTCGAGGATGTAGCGGCCATGGCCGGCGGCGATATCGACGATATGCACCGGGCGCTGCTGTTCACGCAGGCGGGCGATGGCCAGGCGCAGCAGTTCCTCGACATTCAGCTTGCGCTGGCGGATGCCACGCCAGCCGATGGCATCCAGGTAGTTGCGGTCGATCAGCTCGCCCAGCTTGCCCTTGCCGGTCGGGGTGTTGCGGTAGATGTAGTCGAGGGTGGAGCCTGAGTCGAAACCGGTGTCGAAGCCCAGCTTCACCCCTTCGGAAAAGCCTTTGCCCAAGCGCAGGCTGGCGCGGGTGGCACGCCAGTAGAGGTCGCGTGGCGAATGGCGCGGCAATGGCGCGGCCAGGCTCTCGGCCTCGGCGCAACTGGCGCCGCTCTTGTCGGCATCGAGCAGCGAGGGCTGCGCTTGCGGAGCGTCGAAGCAGTGCGCGACGAAGCGCTCGATCCGCGCCAGGGCATGGGCGCGGTCGCGTTCGCCAAGGGTGTCGTGGAAGAAGCCGGGGAGGATGTGCTTCTCTTTGCGTGCGCTGCCCAGGCGGTCGAAGAACTGCTCCTGCGGCTTGCGCTCGACCACCAGGTCGGCGCCGGAAATCAGCAGCTGCGTCGGCACCTGGATCGCCTGGGCATCGGCGACCACGCGGTCGGCGGCGTCGTACAGGCCCAGCAGCATGGTGACGGAGATGGGCCGGCTGATCAGCGGGTCGGCGACATAGGACATGACCCGTTCCGGGTCGTGGGTCAGCAGGCGCGGCTTGACGTAGCTGTTGACGAAGAAGTTGCCGCGCAGGGCCTTCATAAGCTTCAGCCCGGGGCGGGCGAAAGGTACGTAGAGCTTGACCTTGAAGGCCGGCGAGGCGAGCACCAGGCAGCGTACCCGGGGCGCATAATCGTGGGCCCAGGTGGCGATCAGTACCGCGCCGACGCTTTGTGCCAGCACCACCATGTCGGCCTCGGCGATGCCGTGCTGCGCCTGGATGTGCTCGATGAAGGTCTGCACGTCGCGCACGCTGGTGGCGAAGCTCGGGCTGTCGCCGCGAGCCCCCGGTGACTGCCCATGACCACGGGCGTCCCAGGCGAAGAAGTCGTAGCCGGGCATATCCAGCTCATCGGCCAGGTGGGCCATGCGCCCGCCGTGCTCGTGGCCGCGATGGAACATCACCACGGCCCGGCGCGGCTGGTGTTCGTTGCGCGTGGCGGGCCAATGACGATAGTGCAGCTCGACGCCGTCATGGGTGCAGAAGTGCAGCGATTGCGCTTGGCGCATGGCGAATATCCTTGTCCGGCAGCGAGGGGCTCAGCGGGTTTCGGCCAGGCCGTGGCGAACCCGGTTGTAGAGGGTATAGAGCGAGAGCAGCAGGATGACCAGCAGCAGGCCGTTGATCCAGGTCGCGGCCAGCAGCCCGAACCCCACGCCGGTGCCCAGCACGCCGAAGGCAAAGGCTCGGTCGCTCTTGCCCATCGGCCCGTCGTAGCGGCGCGATGCGCCGGCCAGCGGGCCCATCACTCCGGCGTACTCGCTGATCACGGCGAACACCACCACCAGCACTACCAGCGTCGGCGAAACGCCTGGCAGCAGGGCGAAGGGCAAGTAGAGGGCGGAGTCGGCGATCACGTCGCACAGTTCATTGAGGTAGGCGCCGAGTTTGGACTGCTGGCCGAACTCCCGGGCGAGCATGCCGTCGACCGCGTTCAGCGCCATGCGCAGCAGCATCCACACCGGGATCAGCAGGAACAGCCAGGTGACCTGGGGCAGCCAGGCCAGCAACAGGCCCAGCAGGACGGAAACCGCAGCGGCGGTGACCGTGACCTGGTTGGCGGTGATGCCGCGATCGAACAGGCGCTGGACGGCAGGGCGCAGCAACGCCTGGAAGCGGGGTTTGAGCTGGTAGATCGATGGCACGGTGAATTCCCTGTCGTGGTGCGGCATGGACGCGATTGTGGGGAATCAGGCCCAGGGGCGGCAAGGGGGGCGTAGCGGAGTTGTGAGGACGGCGAGGTAATCGAGGTGGCCTTTGTCGGCGTTGATCGCGGGGCAAGCCCGCTCCCACACTGTTCCCCGCGAAGGCAGGGTAGTGCAATAGGCAGGGCAATTTCCTAAGGAACAACACGCAACCCATTGATTTGGCTTGGCCCTGTGGGAGCGGGTTTACCCGCGAAGAATCCAGCGCGGTGTATGGCCCCGGCTTCGCCGGGCGATCTCCTACAGACTTGGCGCAATTGTTGTAGGAGCGGGCTTGCCCCGCGAGGGGCCGCACAGCGAGTTTAGGTACTCGGCTGTAGTTCATTTCCGAAACTTGTTTCACTGCCGCCTGGCACATTGCGAGGGTGCGGCTGAACGTTCTAGTTTCGCGGTTCACCGACCGGAAACGCTGCCCGGCAGATGCCCAACCATGGCAGCTCGACAAAACGAGAGAGCCGATGAACCTACTTGTTGTCCTGCACAAGTCCCGTGAGACCTATTACGGTGTCACCATCCCCGATGTACCTGGCTGTTTTTCCGCAGGCGCCACGGTCCCCCAGGCACTGGAGAACGTTCAGGAGGCGCTGGCGCTGCATTATGAAGGGCTGGTGGCCGATGGCGCGCCCCTGCCGCAGGTGCAGGAAATGGATGCGCATGTGGACAATCCAGAGTATGCAGGCGGCCTCTGGGCGTTGGTGGACTTCGACGCAACGCCGTACCTGGGGACGGCGGTACGGTTCAGTGCGACGTTGCCCAGGAACTTGTTGCAACGAATCGACGATAGGGTGAAGCAGGACAATCGCTACGCTTCACGCTCCGCATTTCTGGCTTCAGCGGCGCTGCGCGAACTGGCTGTGGTGTCCTGAGCCTGCGCGCCCCGGTCATATTCAGACAGGCTCGGCCAAGCGATCGACCAGCACGGCGGCGTACCCCGGCAATGCGCTGAAATCCCGCGAGCAGAGGAGCAAATGGCGATTGGCCCAGTCCTCTCGCAGGGCAACCCAACGCAGCGGCAGGACGCCTTCCCAGCGCCGAACCGAGGCCAGTGGCACCACTGCCACGCCGGCCCCGCCCGAGACCATGCGGATCACCCCATCGAACCCTTCCGCACGAACCCGCACCTGCATGCGCCTTCCCTGGCGTAGCGCCTGTTCCTCAAGGTGCAACGCGAGGGCGCTGTTGGCGCCAAGCCCCACATACCCATGGCCCAGACTCGCGTTGAAACCTGCCTCATCATGGGCGTCCAGCGGATGTCCCCGGGGCATTACCAGCACCAGCGGATCATCGCGAAACGGCCGTGTTTGCAGATGTTCGCAAGGCGCGGCGCTGGAAATGATGCCCAGGTCCGCCATGCCCTGGGTGATCGCCTGGACGATGCCAAGGCTCGGCAACTCCTGGATATCGACACTTACCCCCGGGTGCTCGACCAGATAGCTGGCCAGCAACTCCGGCAGGTACTCGGTCAGTGCAGCCGTGTTGCACAGCAGGCGTACCTGTCCTTGCAGGCCTTGAGCGTACTGTCCCAGGTCGTATTGCAGGCGTTCCAATTGCCGGGCAATCAGCCGCGCATGCTGCAGGAGCGCCTGGCCGGCAGGTGTGGGCTGTACACCGCGGCGGTTGCGGGTGAGCAGGGGGATGCCCAACGAAGCTTCCATGGCGCGAATGCGGGCACTGGCCGCTGGCAGCGACAGGTGACTGCGTCGGGCACCTTCGGTGATGTTGCCGCTCTCGAGGGTATGCTGGAACAGCTTGAGATCGATCAGGTCGAAATGCATCTGCCTCTGTCCTGGAAAGAGTCTGCCTGAGTATATGGCAGATTTTCAGCGCGCCGGCCGCACGGCAGGATGACGCCATGAATACCTTCCTGGCGTTTTATCAGAGTATCGGGCCTGCAATTTCACTGCTGGTGATCATGACCTTCTTCCTGGCTGGCGCGGTCAAGGGGGTGATCGGCCTGGGGCTGCCTACCATTGCCATGGGCTTGCTGGGCCTGGCTATGTCTCCGGCGCAGGCAGCGGCGCTGCTGATCGTGCCGTCGACCGTGACCAACCTGTGGCAGCTGGCGGCAGGCGGTCACTTGCTGGCGCTGCTGCGGCGCCTGGGAGGGATGTTGTCGATGATCTTCATCGGCACCCTGTTGGGCAGCGCCTGGTCAGGTATCGACAGTGGCCCGTGGGCAGCCCATGGCTTGGGCGCTGCGTTGCTGATCTATGCCCTTTACGGCCTGGCCGGCCCGGGCTTGCGGGTGGCGCCTGGGCGGGAGCGTTGGCTGGGCCCCGCCTGCGGGTTGCTGACGGGCGTGGTGACGGCGGCCACCGGGGTGTTCGTGATGCCCGCAGTGCCCTATTTGCAAGGTCTTGGCCTGAGCCGTGAGGAGATGGTCCAGGCATTGGGGCTGTCATTCACCGTCTCGACCCTGGCGCTGGCGGTTGGCCTGGCCGGTCAGGATGCCTTGGGTGGCCAGGCCTTGGGCGCTTCGTTGCTGATGCTGGCGCCCGCCTTGCTGGGCATGTTCGCCGGTCAGTGGCTGCGCGGGCGGATCAGCGCAGCGCTGTTCAAGCGCTGCTTCTTCATCGGCCTGGCGCTGCTGGGCACGCACCTGTTGATCAACGGTTAGCGGACGAAGCGCTGAGCATGTCGATCATCTGGATATCAAAGTCGCGCTCCAGGTAATCCATGCGCTTTTCGAAGAACGCGGCCATATGCGGCAGCGCCGAGTGCACGTCCAGGGCCGTCTTGCTGGCCCAGACCTCGAAGAACACGAACAGGCTAGGGTCTTCCTTGTCGCGCAGCATGTGGTACTCGATGCAGCCCGGCTCCTGGCGGCTGGGCTCGACGTAGGGACGGAACAACTGCTCGAAGGATTCGGCCTGTTCCGGGCGGGTCTTGGCTTTGAGGATGAAGGCGTATTGCTCGCTCATGGCAGATCTCGGTGAGTGAAGAGGGTGAGCAGATTCTAAATCAACAATATGTTTGCCATTCGTGATTAACAGGCAAATGTATTTTGCCCTGAACCCGCTGTTTCCCCGCCCCGTGAGTGCCTAACCTGCCGGCAACTTCACTTACAGGGCTGACCCTCCCATGAAAAAGATCCTCCTGCTCAACGGTGGCAAACGCTTCGCCCACTCCGACGGCCGCCTCAACCAGACCTTGCACGATGCCGCGCTGGCTCACCTGGACCGTGCCGGTTTCGATGTGCGGGAAACTTTCATCGACGGTGGCTACGACGTCCAGGCCGAAGTGGAGAAATTCCTCTGGGCCGACGTGGTGATCTACCAGATGCCCGGTTGGTGGATGGGCGCGCCCTGGACGGTGAAGAAATACATCGACGAGGTGTTCACCGCCGGGCACGGCAGCCTGTACGCCAACGATGGCCGCACCCGCTCCGACGCCTCGCAGAAGTACGGCAGCGGTGGCCTGGTCCAGGGCAAGCAGTACATGCTGTCGCTGACCTGGAACGCGCCGCAGCAGGCGTTCGACGATCCGAGCGATTTCTTCGAGGGCAAGGGCGTGGATGCGGTGTACTTCCCGTTCCACAAGGCCAACCAGTTCCTCGGCATGAGCGGGTTGCCGACCTTCCTCGCCGTCGATGTGATGAAGCGGCCGGATGTGCCGGCGGCGCTGGCGGCGTACGTGCAGCACCTGGATGAGGTGTTCGGCAAGGCCTGATCGCTCGCCTCTGTAGGAGCGGCCTTGTGCCGCGAAAGGGCCGCAGTGCGGCCCCAGGTTTTCGTATACCTGACAACTTCAATGGCGCAGCGTAGCCCTTTCGCGGCACAAGGCCGCTCCTACACGGGGCAAGTTGCTTGCACGTACGTTGATCAACAGCTATCAATCACGGCATTCTCCAATCAGGTCCTTTCGTGTGAAAACTCGCTCCGAAGAACTCCAGGTCTTCGTCGCCGTCATCGACAGCGGCTCGATCTCCGCCGCCGCCGAGCAGATCGGCCAGACCCCATCGGCCGTCAGCCGCACCCTGTCGCGGCTGGAGGGCAAGCTGGGCACCACCTTGGTCAACCGCACCACCCGGCGCATGGACCTGACCGAGGAAGGGCGCTTCTTCCTCGAACGCGCACGGTTGATCCTCGAGCAGATGGACGACATGGAAGAGCGCCTGTCGATGAACCGCCAGACCCCGTCCGGGCGCCTGCGCATCAACGCTGCCGCGCCGTTCATGCTGCACGCGATCCTGCCGTGGATCGGTGAGTTCCGTCGGCAATACCCCGGCATCGAGCTGGAACTGAACACCGACGACCTGATCATCGACCTGCTGGAGCAGAGCACCGACGTGGCCATTCGCATCGGCGAGCTGTCCGACTCCAGCCTGCATGCCCGCTCGCTGGGCTGCAGCCCGGTGCAGGTACTCGCCAGCCCCGATTACCTGGCGCGGCACGGTACGCCGCAGAAGGTCGAGGATCTCGACCAGCATTGCCTGCTCGGTTTCAGCTCCCTGGAATCGCTCAACCGCTGGCCATTGCGCCACGCCCAGGGCGACCATTGGGCGATCCGCCCGCAGCTGCTCGCCTCCAGTGGCGAAACCCTGCGCCAGCTGGCCATCGCCGGTGAAGGCATCGTCAGCCTGTCGCACTTCATGACCCACGAGGATATCCGCGCCGGCCGCCTGCAGGTACTGCTCGGCGAGCACAACAACGGCTATCGCCAGCCGATCCACGCGGTCTACTACCGCAACACCCAGCTGGCCCTGCGCATCCAGTGCTTCCTCGATTTCATCCAGAAAAAGCTGGCCGCCTACGCCTGCTGAGTTGCCTGAACGCGACAGTGTCTGCCCATCGGCGGCGCGATCCTGCAATGGTGTTTGCTTAGTCGGAGGGCTTCGGCCTTAATGACTGATCAACAAAAACAACACCAAGGAAGTGCGCATGCGTATCGTCATGTTCCAGCCGCTGGCCCTCGGGGTCGCGATCCTGAGCTGTTCCTCCGCCTTTGCCGTGACGCTGGAAGGCGGCGCGGTGGCCGCGCCTGATCAATATGGCGCACAGGTGGCCGCCGATATCCTCAAGAAAGGCGGCAACGCGGTGGACGCCGCCGTCGCCACCGCCTTCACCCTGGCCGTGACCTACCCCGAGGCCGGCAACATCGGCGGCGGTGGTTTCATGACCCTGTTCGTCGACGGCAAGCCCTACTTCCTCGACTACCGCGAAGTGGCGCCCAAGGCCGCGACCAAGACCATGTACCTGGACGACAAGGGCGAGGTGATCGAGAACCTCAGCCTGGTCGGCGTACGCGCCGCCGGCGTGCCGGGCACGGTGATGGGGCTGTGGGAGGCGCACCAGAAGTTCGGCAAGCTCAAGTGGAGCGAGTTGCTGACGCCGGCCATCGGCTACGCGCAGAACGGCTTCAAGATCGCCCAGAAGCAGTACCAGTACCGTGACGACGCCCAGGGTCTGTTCAAGACCGCCACCAACTTCAACGACTACTTCGGCCACATGAAGGTCGGCGAGCTGTTCAAGCAGCCGGAACTGGCGCAGACCCTGGAGCGCATCGCCGACAAGGGCGTCAGCGAGTTCTACCAGGGCAAGACCGCCGACCTGCTGGTGGCGCAGATGCAGGCCGACAAGGGCCTGATCACCAAGGATGACCTCAAGGACTACAAGGCCGTGTGGCGCGACCCGATCGCCATTGGCTGGCGCGGCAACGTGGTCTACACCGCGCCGCCGCCAAGCTCCGGCGGCGTCGCCCTGGCCCAGCTGCTGGGCATCAAGGAAGACCGCGCCGCGGACTTCAAGGGCGTCGAGCACAATTCGGCCAAGTACATTCACCTGCTGGCCGAGATCGAGAAACGCGTGTTCGCAGATCGCGCCGACTACCTCGGTGACCCGGCCTTCACCAAGGTCCCGGTCGACCAGCTGGTGGCCAAGGACTACCTGGCCAAGCGCGCCGCCCAGGTCAACCCGAACGCGATCTCCGAGACCGACAAGGTCAAGCCGGGGCTGGAGCCGCACCAGACCACGCACTTCTCCATCGTCGACAAGCAGGGTAATGCGGTGAGCAACACCTACACCCTCAACCTCGACTACGGCAGTGGCGTGGTGGTCAAGGGCGCGGGCTTCCTGCTCAACGACGAGATGGACGACTTCAGCGCCAAGCCGGGGGCGGCCAATGCCTTTGGCGTGGTCGGCGGCGACGCCAACGCTATCGCGCCGGGCAAGCGCATGCTTTCGTCGATGAGCCCGAGCCTGGTGACCCGCGATGGCAAGGTGGCGCTGGTGCTGGGCACGCCGGGTGGTTCGCGGATCTTCACCTCGATCTTCCAGGTGATGAACAACCTGTATGACTACGGCATGCCGTTGGAGAAGGCGGTGGCGGCGCAGCGTGTGCATCATCAGTTGCTGCCCAAGGACACGATCTACTTCGACAGCTATGCGCCGCTCACCGGCAAGGTGGCGGACGATCTGAAGAAGATGGGCTACGTGCTGGAAGACCAGGGTTGGGAGATGGGCGATATCCAGGCGATCCGGGTCACCGGGGAGAAGCTGGAGACCGCTTCCGATCCGCGTGGGCGTGGGGTGGGGATGATCGTCAAATAAGGCTGGGGTGAAATGATCGCGGGGCCACCCCCCCCCCCCCCCCCCGGGGGGGGGGGGGGGGCCCCCCCCCCCC